>NZ_JBSQBN010000017.1:0-45079 GCF_053850585.1 Shewanella sp. A22 | reverse complement strand
GATGCTGGAGGTAGAGTAACGCAGGAGCTTGTTACCGAGGATCACTATTCGCTTCAATCATCTGCCTTGCCTACAGCACTTTGAACTCCCGCTGAAAGATCACATATTTAATAGGATTGGTATTACTAGAAATAGTACAATACTTTATTATAAATGAAAGTTGTTGTTGGAATAGATTGATAGTCTTTCTCTATTAGCTTAATTGATTCTATTCATTATCCATTTGTTGCCCGCTTCTTTAGACTTAGCTTATGTAGTCCATTTATACACTAGGTTTAACATGAGCAGCCATACACGCTATCGATTCAGGCAATTTAAACACCCATCGCAACCAATGACCGCTTTAATTGCTGAAGGCGGGGGGCAGCGTGGTATTTTCACTGCGGGGGTGTTGGATGCTTGGTTAGACGCTGAATTTGATCCATTTGATCTTTTCATCGGCACATCTGCTGGTTCACAAAATCTTACAAGCTTTCTATCACGCCAAAAAGGTTATGCAAAGCGGTTGATCCGTGGCTTATCACGTCATAGACGTTTTTATCAGCTGGGCCGTGGTTTGGTTGGTGGACACATCGTTGACTTAGATTGGTACTTTGATAAAACCATTCGTGGAAGTTTTGCATTGGACTTTGATGCTGCAGCTAAGATACTCGGTCAGCGGCAGCTGCTGATCACTGCAACAAATTCAAGAGATCGGCAAGGTTATTTTTTAAGCCCAAGCAATAACAGTGATCACTGGCGCGAGTTGTTAAAAGCATCGAGTGCGTTGCCATTTTTATACAAGCAAGGGGTGAAGTTAACTCCTTGGTTAGCGACAAACGCTGCTAATCAAGCAGATGGGAGCATCAATAATATACCTGAAGACTTTTACCTTGACGGCGGGCTCGCAGCACCACTACCTGTGCGTGAAGCTTACGAGCGTGGCGCACGAAAAATTGTTGTTATTCGTACCGTTAATGCCGACTTTCAGGCGCAGTCTGCCTGGGTACATAAATTAAAGTCATGGATTTGTGTTTCAGGTTATTGCCCAAAAACGATTGATTATTTAGTGCAACATGAACAAGCATATCAAGATGAGTTAGCGTTTATTGATAACCCACCAGATGATGTCGAAATAATGCAGATATTTTCCGATGGTCATTTACAAAGCAAATTGTTAGGGAGCACAGACATTGATTTACGTCATGACTATCGTGCTGGATTAATCGCGGGCGACACTTTTTTAAAGCAACAACCAAGTATAGTGCGAAGGGCCAGTTGACCAGTTGGGATATTTTCAGGTGTAGTAAGGTTCTGAGTGGGGGGAGTATTAAAAAGAAGTCACAAACCTAACTCGGTTATCTTTATAGAGATAAGTGTGTCGTAGCGTATTAACGAAGCAGCAGCTGGCGCCTTATGATATGAAAAGTAAACCGTTTAACCATTCAATATCAAGAGATATCGAATATTATCCACTATCAATATTTCGTTGTGGTTAAGCTATCAAACGGGGAAAAGCTCAGTAACAAAAAACGCACTCGATTGAGTGCGTTTTGGGTTGCGACTAATGGGTTAGATTAGTGGCGGAACATCGCAGAGATTGACTCTTCGTTGCTAACGCGACGGATCGCTTCAGCTAATACCGCAGACATGGTTAACTGAGTCACTTTAGCCACTTTAAGCATTTCAGGGCTTAAAGGTACTGTATCGGTCACAATCACTTCATCAATGACTGAATTCTCAATGTTTTCAGCTGCATTACCTGAAAAAACAGGGTGAGTTGCATAAGCAAACACGCGGTTAGCACCATGTTCTTTTAATGCTTCAGCTGCCTTACATAAGGTACCACCAGTGTCGATCATGTCATCAACAATGATACAGTCACGACCTTGTACATCACCAATAATGTGCATGACTTGAGCAACGTTTGCTTGTGGGCGACGCTTATCGATGATGGCAAGATCTGTATCATCTAGAAGCTTAGCGACGGCACGAGCACGTACTACACCACCAATGTCTGGAGACACAACAACAGGATTCTCTAATTTTCTGGCGAGCATGTCTTCAAGTAACACAGGGCTACCGAACACGTTATCAACAGGGACGTCAAAGAAACCTTGAATTTGTTCAGCGTGTAAGTCACAGGTCAGTACGCGGTCAACACCCACGCTTGATAAGAAATCTGCAACCACTTTTGCTGTAATGGGGACACGTGCACTGCGTACACGGCGGTCTTGACGAGCATAACCAAAGTACGGAATAACGGCAGTGATACGACCCGCTGATGCACGACGTAATGCGTCAACCATGACGATAAGCTCCATGAGGTTATCGTTAGTTGGTGCACAAGTAGATTGGATGATGAATACATCCGCACCACGTACATTCTCGTTTATTTGAACACTGATTTCACCGTCGCTGAAACGGCCTACAACTGCGTCGCCAAGTTTGCAAAATAAACGATCGGCAATCTTGGTGGCTAGATTTGGGGTAGCGTTACCAGCAAAGAGCTTGATGTCGGGCACTTTATGAACCTCAGGTGTTTGCTTTACGGTTAAAGGCTAGATCAATTTTACGTGTTGTCACTCAAAACTGACCCAGAAGATATTATGTTGTTAGAGCTGCTCAAGTCTTATTTTTAATGGTGACTTGTTCATCCCTTTTGCGACAAACCCTCGCATATTAGCCGGTAATTTGGCTAAAGCATTTAGGGCTTGTTGCGAATGTGTAAATTCCCCAAACACGCATGCGCCTGTTCCGGTCATTCTCGACGGCGCATATTCTACCAGCCAGCTTAAGGCATTGGCAACTTGACGGTGCCTAGTTGTGACTAATTTTTGACAATCATTACTCCATTGTTGGGTCATTAAGCTGTCCATGCCTAATTTAGGTGTATTACGAGGTAGATCGGGATCTTGAAAAATATCCTTTGTTGAAACATGCACATCAGGGACGATGACCAAATACCAGTGTTGTGTAGGCTCGGCAGTAATAAGTTGCTCCCCGACACCTTCAGCAAATGCAGATAAACCATTAATAAAAACAGGAACATCAGCACCAAGCGTTAAACCTATTTCAGCTAGTTCTTGCATTGATAGATTGGTTTTCCATAATGCATTTAAAGCCACTAATGTGGTTGCCGCATCAGACGAACCACCGCCTAACCCGCCTCCCATTGGCAATAATTTTTCTAACCAAATATGCGCACCACCGGCATAATTAGTGTGATTTTTGAGAGATTTTGCGGCCTTAAGAATTAAGTTATCGCTGTCAGCGACAGAATTAGAAATAGTTGAATGAAGAATGAGCTCTGATGTATCGGTGATTTGAAAGTCAAGATAATCACAATGGTCTATAAATTGAAATAATGTCTGTAATTCGTGATACCCATCGGCGCGTTGCCCAGTGACATGCAAAAATAAATTCAGCTTTGCGGGAGCAGGCCAACGTTTTGAAATCGCCGGATTTTGTGAGTTTGTTGATGTCATGTTCGTTTAACTGCCTTATTGATTAACCCCTATTGGGTTTTGGCTGCTACAGCATTCCACTGATTATTTTGAATTTTTATTTGTACGTCTTCACGCTCAATCTTCAACAATTTAGGCACAAGTGCACCACTTTGTTGTTGCCAGCTAATAAAGTTCACCGACCAATTGGCATGGGGATCGTAACTGATTAATTGTTTGATGGTTCCGTCAGGATGATAACTAATGATTTTATCATTACCGCCTATTTGTCCTGTGATCCACAAGGGGAGGCTATCTAATGGAATTGACCATCCGCTGATACCTGTCAGTAAATCTTGGGCATTACTGTCGCGGTAGGTTTTTCCGTCAACCTCAAGTGTTGCCATGCCTTGATTTGTCTTTAGGGTTAACACTGTTGTGCCCAATACCGTTGTTAGGCGTAAATCATTTGCGCTAGGTTGATGTAACCAATACAGGTTGGTGCTGAATGTATCTTCAGATGTCTTGACTGCTATTTTTCCTTGGAGCTCCCAGGCTTTAGCTTGTGCAGCACTGGTCACGTTGATAGGGCTAAAATCTTCAGATGGAGTAACGCTACAGCCAGCTGACAAAAGCAATACAGAAAAAAGACAGGTATGAAATAACGATAAAGATAAACGCAATGGATTGCCTAGCGGTTGCTTAAGATACGCTTATGATACTGGGCTTAAGGCATTATGTAAAAATGCTTTTACCAAAATTAATGTGATATTAATGTAATGGTTTGCATAATACAGATGCAATCAATCTATAAATATTTAGACATTTATTCGGTTTTGTTAAGCCAATTGTGTTTTTAGTTGGTTCAATTCAGTAGAATAGCCTAATTAACGTCACCGAAAAGAACTTGATATCGTCTAATGAGCCTAGTAGCAATCGGGATAAACCATAAAACCGCCACGGTAGATTTGCGTGAAAAAGTCGCATTCTCTCCAGACCGCATTCATGACGCCATGAAAAGTTTGGCTAGTCGCACCCGAACGGGTGAGGCCGTTATTGTGTCTACCTGTAATCGTACTGAGCTATACTGTAATAATGCCGAGAAAGAAGACATTATTGAATGGTTACAGGATTATCATAACCTAGAACACAGTGATCTAATGCCGTGTATCTACGCTTATGAAGAGCAATTTGCCGTCAAACATTTAATGCGAGTCGCATCGGGTTTAGATTCATTGGTTTTGGGTGAGCCGCAGATTTTGGGGCAAGTCAAACAAGCCTTTGTTAAAGCCAAAGAAGCGGGCACTATAGCATTAACCATTGATCGCCTATTTCAAAATACCTTCTCCGTGGCTAAAAAAGTGCGTACAGAAACTGAAATTGGCGCAGCCGCTGTTTCTGTTGCGTTTGCTGCAGTGAGTATGGCGAAGCATATTTTCTCATCGTTGAGCACCACTAAGGTGTTACTCATTGGTGCGGGAGAAACCATTGAATTAGTTGCTAAGCATTTGAAAGACAATGGTGTAGCTTCTATGGTGGTTGCCAACCGTACCATAGAGCGTGCTCAAGCGATGTGCGAAGAGTTTAATGCGACAGCAATAACTTTAGAGCAAATACCAGACTTTCTCCCTAAAGCGGATATCGTGATATCCTCCACCGCCAGCCCGTTACCTATTTTAGGTAAAGGCATGGTTGAAAAAGCGCTAAAACGGCGTCGTCACCAACCTATGTTGTTGGTCGATATTGCAGTTCCAAGAGATATTGAAGCAGAAGTCGGTGAGTTAGACGACGCATTCCTTTATACTGTAGACGATCTGCATAGCATAATTGAACAGAACATGGCTTCCCGTAAAGAAGCCGCCGAGCAAGCAGAATTAATTACTGAAGATCAATCGCACATTTTTATGGAGTGGATTAGATCTTTAGAGTCAGTCGACAGTATTCGCGAATATCGCAGCCAGAGCTTGGCGATTAAAGATGAGTTAGTTGAGCGTGCCTTGAATAAAATGTCTCAAGGCAGTGATTGTGAACAAGTGATACTAGAGTTAGCCAATAGGTTAACCAATCGTTTGATACATGCACCCACTCAAGCGCTCACATCTGCAAGCCGTCAAGGCGATTTGAATACGTTAGGCCAATTAAGAACTGCGCTTGGTTTAGATAAAAACTAAGGTTAGCGAGCTAAATGAAAGAATCCGTTATCCGCAAGCTTGAAGGCTTGCTCGAGCGTAATGAAGAAGTATTAGCGTTACTCAGTGATGCTAGCGTGATTGCGGATCAAGACCGTTTTCGTGCATTATCGAAAGAATATTCTCAACTTGAAGAAGTTGTCAGCAGCTTTAAGGCATTTCAACAAGCTCAGAAAGATTTTGACTACGCCAAAGAAATGCTTGAAGAAGACGATGCTGAAATGCGCGAAATGGCGCAAGATGAGTATAAGCAATCAAAACAAGTGTTAGAAAAGCTAGAAGATGAGCTTCAAGTCTTGCTCTTGCCAACAGATCCAAACGACGACACCAATGCATTTCTTGAAATTCGTGCTGGTGCAGGTGGCGATGAAGCCGCTATTTTCGCGGGTGATTTATATCGTATGTATTCGAAATACTGCGAAACAAACCGCTGGCAAATGGAAGTCATGAACCTGAACGAAGGCGAACATGGTGGCTTTAAAGAAATTATTGTCAAAGTTAGTGGTGACGGTGCTTACGGTAAGCTAAAGTTTGAGTCTGGCGGACACCGTGTTCAACGTGTGCCTGAGACGGAATCTCAAGGCCGTGTTCACACTTCTGCTTGTACGGTAGTGGTGTTGCACGAAGTACCTGAAGCTGAAGCTATCTCGATTAACGCAGCCGATCTTAAAGTTGACACTTTCCGCGCATCAGGTGCGGGCGGTCAGCACGTTAACAAAACCGACTCAGCGATTCGTATTACTCACATTCCATCAGGGATTATTGTTGAGTGCCAAGACCAACGTTCACAGCATAAAAACCGTGCTCAAGCAATGAGTGTGCTCGCGGCGCGTATTCAAGCGGTTGAAGATGAAAAAAGACGAAGTGCAGAAGAAAGCACGCGTCGTAGCTTAGTGGCTAGCGGAGATCGTTCTGAACGTATTAGAACATACAATTACCCACAAGGCCGTGTAAGTGATCATCGTATCAATTTAACGCTATATCGCTTGAACGAAGTGATGGAAGGCGACTTAGATGCCTTACTTGATCCTATCATGCAAGAACATCAAGCCGACATGCTTGCAGCGTTAGCTGACGACTAAGGAGTGCTCTTGACTCAGTCTTCGTATTCAACCATCGCAGAAGCCCTTCAATGGGCTTATTCACAATTAGCCTCAACTTCTGAATCTGCACACGTAGATGCAGAAGTGTTGCTGTTGCATTGTTTGAATAAAAATCGCAGCTTTTTATACACTTGGCCTGAACGACAACTGACTAGTGAGCAATTTAAAGCCTACAATCAGATGGTTATTAAGCGCCAAAAAGGAACGCCGGTAGCGCATATTATCGGTGAGCGAGAGTTTTGGTCTTTACCCTTTATCGTTAACGACTCAACCCTTATTCCACGAGCTGATACCGAGATTTTAGTTGAGACCGCATTGAACTTATCCGTGCGCCACAATGCCAAAGTATTGGATTTAGGTACCGGAACGGGGGCTATTGCGTTGGCCCTAGCGTCTGAAAGGCCAAAATGGCGTATTACTGCTATTGATAAAGTGTTTGATGCTGTCGAATTAGCCAAAGCGAACCGTGCAAACCTTAATTTACCTGAAGTAGAAATCATTCAATCAGACTGGTTTTCTGCCGTAGATCAACGTGATTTCGATTTGATCGTTTCTAATCCACCTTACATTGATGAAGCAGATGAACACCTTCATTTAGGGGATGTGCGCTTTGAACCTCAAAGTGCGCTAACCGCTGGCAATGAAGGCTATGCTGATTTGTTCTATATTGCTGAACAAGCACGTGATAGATTATTGGCTGGTGGTTACTTATTACTTGAACACGGTTATGAACAGGCCATTAAAGTGCGTGAAAAGCTCATTGAGCTTGGTTATCAAAACGTTGCGACAGTGCGCGACTTTGGCAGTAATGATCGTTGCACCCTAGGACAATGGGTTGATTAGCCATTCCATAATAAGCAACATTTACCCTTCTTAATAAATAGCAAAAATCACGATATTGGTATCCGGCTGGTTGATAGAGTAAACTAGCCGCCTTTTATTTTACCTTTTTAAATGAGACTTAATTAATGGAAACATTTTACAGTTTATATCCTGCGGTAAAACATACTCATATGACGTTAGTTTTATTGAGTGTGATATTTTTTATCACCCGTTTTGTTTTACATTTGCGTCAGTCTCCGGTGATGGAAAAAAAGTTTCTTAAAGTGGCGCCGCATGTAGTGGATACTTTTTTATTACTGTCTGGCTTCACTCTTTGTTTTATGATCCAACAGTTTCCTTTTGTGGATCCATGGATGACAGAGAAAATCATCTGTGTAGCGGCATATATTGCTCTCGGCGTTATGGCACTTAAATCTAACCGAAATAAATTGTTTAAGTTTTTTGCTTTTATTGGTGCAATTGGTTGGGTAGTGTTAGCGGCTAAGCTTGCTTATTTTAAACAAGTCGTATTGATGGGTTAATTGGTTTTAATGGCAAAATATCTTCTTGATGATGCAGTTTCAATTCCTGAAACGGCATTTGAGCTCTCTGAACATCTAGGCTTTTCAACCTCCAAACCTGCTATGTGGGCGTGGTATGAAATGGCCGGTTCAGTTTTGAGTCACTACGTTGTTGACCAACAAGCTCGGCTTGATGGTCTGTTTAAGTGGTTTTACCAGGATTTAGGTTTTTGTGCTCGCGACGACTATTATAGTGTCGAGGCGGCAGATTTAAACTATTGCGTATTAAAGCGCCAGGGTAATAGTACCACCTTATCAGTATTGTTAATGTTACTGGCTAAGCAGCTCGATTTATCACTCGAGGCGGTTTTATTACCGGGTAATACAATATTAAAAAGCCAAATAAATGATGTCATTAGATATCATGACCCACTTACCGGTAAAGAGCTTAATCGTCATCAATTGCATGCCTTCGTTCGCGGAGAGTTGGGCAATGCTGCTAAATTAAAACCGAGCCACCTTAAAACGGCCACGTTAAAGCGATTAATTAGCCGCATGTTACATGAGCTTAAAGCAGGTTGTATCGTTAGTCATCAATTTGAAAAGGCAATGGAATGCTGTAATTTATTATTACAATGGCATCCAGATGATGTACATCTTAATCGCGAGCGGGCTTTTATTGCCCAGCAATTAGGTTGTATTAAAGTGGCCATGTCTGATTTGCAACACTTCATTGATTTGAGTCCGCATGACCCAGTGATTGAACTGGTTAAGATTCAATTAAAGGAACTTAGTCAACATACGCAGGTATATCATTAATCAGCTGCTTATGCTGCTTTGACTTAACGGTAAAGCAGCTTTTGTTTGTATAAAAGGGGAGTCGGTTGATTGCTCATTATCAATCGACAACTTATACGCATTGAGTCGTAATGATTTTTCATAATAATAACAATTAAAACTATAATGTATTTGTAAGGGAGAACACTGCATGACAACGTCAGCAATGGTGAGCAATGATGCCACCGCACTGGGTTTACTCGCCGTTATTCTAGGTTTTGTTTTTTACACTAGCTCATCCACCCACCCATTTTGGCAAAAATTCTATAAATTTATTCCCGCATTATTATTGTGCTATTTTTTACCTTCATTATTAAATACCTTTGGTGTGATTGATGGCCATACATCGCAGTTGTATTTTGTTGCCTCACGGTATTTATTACCTGCATGTTTAGTGTTACTGATTTTAAGTGTCGATTTAAAAGCGATTTTAAGTTTAGGCCCTAAGGCCGTCATTATGTTTTTAACTGGCACACTCGGGATTGTTATTGGTGGACCCATTGCATTGTTGAGTGTATCAATCATTGACCCATCGTTACTCGGTGGTCATGGACCTGATGCGGTATGGCGCGGCATGACAACCTTAGCGGGTAGTTGGATTGGTGGTGGTGCTAACCAAGCCGCAATGAAAGAGATTTATGAAGTTGGTGGCGAAATCTTCTCTGTCATGGTGACAGTTGACGTTATCGTGGCCAATATATGGATGGCAGTATTGTTGTTTATGGCATCGAAAGCCAAAGAGATTGATGCCAGAACCGGTGCTGATACTACGGCAATTGAGGCATTGAAACAAAAAGTAGAAAAGTATCACGCTGAAAACTCGCGTATTCCTTCACTTCGCGACATCATGATGATTGTGGCCGTTGGTTTTGGGGTAACAGGCTTTGCACATTTTGCCGCAGATTTCTTAGGTCCATTCTTTGAAGCTAACTACCCATGGACAGAAGATTACAGTTTAACGTCTAAATTTTTCTGGTTAGTGGTGATTGTCACAACCATTGGTTTAGGGCTTTCGTTTAGCCCTGTTCGCCACTTGGAAGCTGCTGGTGCATCTAAAATCGCTTCAGCATTTTTATATATTTTAGTCGCGACCATTGGCTTGCATATGGATGTGTCTAAAATTATGGATACGCCAATATATTTCCTTATTGGTATTGTATGGATGTTAGTGCACGCAGGGTTCATGCTGCTGATTGCGAAACTCATAAAAGCGCCATTGTTTTATATGGCAGTTGGCAGTCAGGCAAACGTTGGCGGAGCCGCATCGGCCCCTGTGGTGGCCGCAGCATTCCACCCTGCATTAGCACCTGTTGGGGTGTTATTAGCTGTATTTGGTTATGCATTAGGTACATACATGGCGTGGCTATGTGGTCAGTTATTACAAATTGTTGCAGCGTAATGCGCTAAGAGGATCAAATGGATCAAAAAATTATTCAATTAACTAATAATGTTCAAGTTGCTAACGATAAACCGTTCGTGTTATTTGGCGGTATGAACGTACTTGAATCACGTGATTTGGCGATGTCAATTGCAGAGCATTATGTTGAAGTGACGCAAAAACTTGGCATTCCATACGTGTTTAAAGCGTCGTTTGATAAAGCTAATCGCTCATCAGTAAACTCGTACCGTGGTCCTGGTATGGAAGAAGGTTTACGTATTTTTGAAGAAATAAAATCAACGTTTAATGTACCAATGATCACCGATGTTCACGAAATTGACCAATGTGCACCAGTAGCAGAAGTTGTCGATGTTATTCAGTTACCTGCTTTCTTAGCTCGCCAAACTGACCTTGTGGTCGCGATGGCGAAAACCGGTGCTGTGATCAATGTGAAAAAGCCGCAGTTTTTAGCGCCGCACGAAATGCGCCACATCATTACCAAGTTTAATGAAGCGGGTAATGACAACATTATTTTATGTGAACGTGGCAGTAGCTTTGGTTATAACAATCTAGTGGTTGACATGCTAGGCATGGATGAAATGAAGCAAACAGGTTATCCAGTGATCTTTGATGCTACTCATGCTCTGCAACGCCCTGGTGGACGAGCAGATTCTGCTGGTGGACGTCGTGCACAAGCAACCGAACTTGCACGAAGTGGTATGGCATTAGGGTTAGCGGGCTTATTTATTGAGGCACATCCAGATCCTGACAATGCAAAATGTGACGGTCCATGTGCACTACCACTGCATTTATTAGAAAAATACCTAACGCAGATGAAAGCGGTCGACGATTTGGTTAAGTCATTTGAGTTTATCGATACCAGCAAGTAATTGGCTGGATTGCACTTAGTGGTTATTAGTATTAATTAGTGCACAGTGAGTTCTAATCAATTTAGCCATTATTTGTGTCTTTAATCTAGCTGACAAGATAAGCTAATTGTCCTTGTATAAGCCCTGACTTTTTACAAAGTTTCAGGGCTTTTTAGTCGTTGGGATTAAACAATGTGGATTCTATTTACCTTTCTCGCTGCATTTATGCAGGCATGGCGTAATGCATTTCAAAGTAAGCTCAGTAAAGAAGTCAGTGTTGCAGGTGTGACTTTAGCGCGATTTATCTGGGCAGGTCCCATTGCAGCCTGTTATTTGTTTGGACTACATCAATATCAACCCAGTGCATTACCGGAGTTTAGTAGCAGCTTTTGGGGCTTTGTGATTGGTGCTTCCTCAATGCAAATACTGGCAACAGGTTTGATGGTGAAGCTGTTTAAAATGCAAAATTTTGCCATAGGTGCAGGTCTTGCAAAAAGTGAAGCCTTAGTCGCAGCAATCCTTGGGGTGTTCTTTTTCGGTACTCAATTATCCCTGCTTGGTTGGATTGGCGTTACTGTGGGCGGTATAGCGGTGATGTTGTTAAGTAGCAAACAAGGCTTTAAACATTTATCCCTTAAAACGGTATTGTTAGGCCTCGCATGTGGCAGCTCCTTTGCGCTGACATCGCTATGGGTACGCGAAGCTAGTTTAACACTGCAAGGGCCATTCACACATCGTGCAGCATGGGTATTACTTTGGGTGATAGGATTACAAACAATAGTACTCATTGGCTATCTATTGGCGAAAGATAAATCGACGCTAGCAGCTTTGTGGCAACGACCTAAATTAACCTTGGCAATCAGTGTCACCAGTTGTATCGGTTCAATCGGTTGGTTCAGTGCTATGTCGTTGCAAGCTGTGCCTTATGTTAAAACGTTAGGCCAAGTTGAAATATTTTTCACACTAATCATTGCGGTGTTTTGGCTTAAAGATAAAGTGAAAATTAATGATGTAGCCGGCTTAGTGTTAATTGCCATCGCAGCAATTTTGGTTATGTGGAGTTAAGTTGTTAGTATCAACCCGTTTATGCTTATTTGGGTAGGTTTATCACATCTTGAATATTGAATAGATACGAGAGAGCGCATTGGGGTTAAGATTGACTGAGTTGTAAAACCTGCTCGAGTAAAGACTGATTATTTGGCACGCTAAGGTGATGCAACTGAGCTTGCTGGCAAATATAACCATTAATATAATTAATTTCAGTCAATCTGTTATGTGCGACATCTTGATACATAGATGAATAATTTTCTGCGGTTAAATTAATCACCAAATAAACCCGCGCGCTGATCGCAGCCTTATCTAATATGATGTCATCATATTTTGCCACTTGTACTAACTCATCAATAATGGCACTGATCTGTGATTGATATTCTGTTGCTGCCAATTGGCCATTAGCACAGCGGTGTAGTGCCGTTAACGGGTTTATCACCGCATTAATGGCCAGCTTTTGCCATAGCACTGGGATCACTGGCAGATGCCACTCAATGGGTTGATTGTCACTGTGCAATTGAGTGATATATTCTTTTAGCTTAAGTGGCATCTCTGGGCCACAATAATGACCTAGTTGAGTGACGCCAACGCCACTGTGTTTTACCTGCCATTGGGTTAATTTTAACGCCGCTTGTGATGTTGTGCCTAAACTTAATCCCATTTGGGGAAAGTGTTTAAGTGATGCGGCAACCGTTAAATGCGGCCCTAAACCGTTATGCAGCAATACAATATGGCACTGAGGTGACAGCTTTTCTAGCAAGGGTAAAAGAGCCTGAACAACTTGATATGCTTTCACACATACCAGCAATAATGTAACTTGTGCTAAGCGGTTATCACCAGTGCCTAATATTGTTGTTAGTGTTTCATGGGGTTGCAGCTTAAGGTCAATAAAGCACAATTGTTGCTGAGAGGTTTGCTTGTCTCGACCAATAAACATCACATTAGGTGCTTGAGCAATAATGGACAGTTTGTGATACATCAATTGTCCAATAGCTCCTGCCCCCAATATCGCAATGGTTGCTGTATTATTGTTTGTGGATGAGATTGGTAATTCAGATGTTTTTGTCATCACGTATTAACGATTCACGCGTAATTTACGGTATTGTAAAATAACAAAGTGCAGTAAGTAAAATAGAGCAATCCCGACAAAATCGGCTATAACATCGGCAACGGATGCACTGCGATAGGGTAAACGAGATTGGATCAGTTCAATTAGTACCGCATAGGAAGCCAATGCGGTACATAAAAAATACCAACGAGGTTTAAACGCGTAATGAGCAAGATAAGACAGTGCGAAAAAGCTGCCTAAATGGCCCACTTTATCCATGTTAGCAAAAGTCTGTGGATAGCTCGGCTTTGAAAAAACCAGATAACTAGTCACAAGGACGGCGATAACTAATGCAAGTTTAAAAACGTTCTTATAAGTGATCACGAGCGTAACATTAGCCTTGTAAAGCGAGAATATCGCTAATAATAAGAAACCTACTTAAAATTGTCACTCATTAACCACTTTGGAATGAAATAATTGTTCAATAGGCGGGGAGATATCGGGTGTTAATGGCAAATATGTATTTGTTAAACTCAATTATAGTAGGCTTTCCAGGCTCGTTATTAGTAAAAATAACTGTTTAGTTATTTTTTGTTAATTAATCTGTTGTTAGCGTTAAATATCCCACCGCGATGACATCTCTGGTTGCGCTCTACTATCCTGTTAATGACTCCTAGTGTAAAATAACTCGGTATAAATGTTATGAATCAAAGAGGAAAGCAACATGCCATCGATGGATATTGTGTCGGAAGTGGACGAAGAAGAATTACGAAACTCAGTAGAAAACTCTCGCCGTGAAGTTGCGAGTAGATTTGATTTACGTGGCAAAGACATCGAAATAGATTACAAAGACAATGTTGTTACACTAAAAGCTGAAGATGATTTTATTTGTAAGCAACTTGTCGACATTCTGCGTATGCAGCTGAGTAAACGTAATGTTGACCCATCCGCAATGGAAGTCGATGACAAAACGATTCATAGCGGCAAAACATTTAGTTTAAAAGTTAACTTTAAACAAGGTATTGACTCTTTAGTGGCTAAAAAGTTGGTTAAAGTCATCAAAGACAGCAAGCTTAAAGTACAAGCTGCCATTCAAGGCGACTCCGTGCGTATTACTGGCAAAAAACGTGATGACCTACAAGCTGTTATGCGCCTAGCCAAAGAATCCGAACTCGGACAACCATTCCAGTTTAATAACTTTAGAGATTGACTCTGAATTGACTAATACTGCAGTGACACGTGCAGCAAAGGTTACCAAGCCGATATAGAAAACGTATCGGCTTTTTTGTCGAATCGATGGGAATAAATAGAGCTGATTTTTGGGATATGCCTTCGGCCGCTAAGGTCGTGGTGCTTGGCTTTTTGCACAGCGAAATTAAAATGCATAAAATAAGCAGTATAAAAGCAGAAATATCTTAATGCCCTCCTTAAAAGGTTTAATAAGAACAAACAACTAGCAAAAAACACTGTATAAAAACAACTACCGTAAAGAAGTGAATTCCTATAGCATAAAACATACAGATTGATGTGGATGTGGTAAAGGCAAATAAGCGACTTATGCCTTGCAAATATCGCAACGCATAAATGCTAAAAAAATTATGTTTTGATTCATTATATGAGGATCGTATATGTTCGCCGGAGTAGCTATGTTAGCCATTATTTTTAAACTCGCAATTGTAGTCGGTATTATCATTTTTGCGGTAAAATTACTTAACCGCATTACCGACATTGCAGCATCTCAAAAATCTATAGCCGACTCTCAAGTTGAGTTAATTAATGTGTTAAGTAAAAAGCAATCAACTCAGGGCTCTGTTGACGTTTAACACCAACAAGGCTATAAAATAATTCTGGTCAAGAAAGTAGCATTTATTGGGCGCGCTAGCGCGCGTCTTTTATAGAGGAGTAAATGTAATCAAGCTGAACCATGATCGTCAGTATAATACCAATCCGCATTAGAATTTGCTCTTTTAGCGAAAATTATCAATGAGGTATTCGAGGCTGCCTTTTGAAGACCTAGTCATTCTCGGCAACTGCTCCTGCGTTGCTCTACCTCCTGCAACCAAGTATCCATGCAGTCGTACGTTAAGAAAGACTAACAAAGAAGACCACGCAGATAAATTCGCCCTTCGGGGCTGTGTCACAACCCCCATTACTGCTTCAAATGACTTTGATGTAGAAGACTATACCTACAGTCATTTTTATTGTACTGGGCCTAGTGATGCAGCCTAAAATAGATCATATTCTAATAAGGATTGGTATCACCATGGATTGGGACCTTACCTATTGTCATCTAAATAACATCTTAACTTAGTTAAAAAAGGTAGTGCATTAGCCAATTCTTCCTCGGTGAATACTTGCTTTAAAGGGGTAAGCTCATGAATCGCTCCCTTAATCGCTTGCTCTCTTATTTCTCTGCCTTTATCTGTTATATAAATACGTTTTGCTCTGCGATCATTGTTATCTTCCTCTACACTAACTAAATCAAGGGATAATAACCTGTTAATGGTATTGGTCATTGCCCCCTTCGTGACTTGGAACGATTTAGCTAAACTTGCCGGAGTTTGTCCATCTCCTAAACGTGAAAAATGATTTAACACTTTAAATTGGGATGCCTTAATACCTAGAGGCAACCCTTTTTCTAGTAATGTGGATGATAATTGGCTTACAATGCCTATCTCATTGAAAATTTGGAAGATAGATTCGATATCTTGTTCTTTCATTTACACTCTTTTGCCGATTTTCGCGGATAGATTAACTAATAATACACTGCTCTATGGGCCAGCGTGGACTGGCTTTGATATCTTCGCCATAACCTAATCGGGTTAACATTTGTACCCGTTCAGATGATGTAGTTCCCACTATATCATGGATATTTTCGTAAGTATTTTGCATTTCAGCATACTCCTGTAGGCCTTGGCTTACAGGGTGCATACGCAGTCCTAATGCTGTGGCGGCTAGGTTGGCTCTTATATAATTCCGCCCAGCATCGATTTGTGATTTGCGATTGTTGTCTTTGGTGGTTATCCACATATAACCTTTTGTTGAAGAGAGTGTGCTTATCACATCTTGTATGCCTTGTTGGTAAGTGGATGAAGTCATATCCATTAAGTTCTCGTGAGTGACGATGCCCATGTGTCGAAGGGCTATCATCAAATGGCCATCAAGAGCGATACCATCAGGTTGTGCTTTTATTTCATCAGTACCAATGCGCATTAATTTAGCACTTTCTTGGTATACACGTTTAGTTTGCATTTCTATTGCCATAGCTTGCATTGTTTCTTTGCGCATTTTTGCAATAAAAGTCTGGCAATGATTGCTGTGGATCTTGGCTCCATCTACCTGTGCAGACCCCAACTCATTAAGCACGTTGGCTTCTATGTCTTTATTCTCGTCAAACACATGTTTATATGACCTGCGATTTAGTACGTGCTTAAATAAAGGATCGGGCGTTGCACCTTTAAAAAAGTGTATGTTTGCTATGGGTTTTTCATCCAATTGTTGGTTCTCATTGTTAACTCCTTGAGGAAACCAATCAAACTCCACCCTATAGTTGTCGTGAGATGCTGCTTGAGATAACAGCTCACAAAAACATCCCAGGCCTATTAATATTTGCCGATTGAACGGATCGGTGTGTGGTAACAATTTATTCAAATCTAAGGAGAGTGTCATGCTTAACTCGTCATGCATTTCAATCAACCAAGGTTGTCTATTATGGGGGTTGGGCGCTAATATTGCCCATGAAAGAGCTCTCATTCTCGGTTCATTATATTGTGAACCGGCAATGTGCCAAGGTAAATTAGCCGCTGGACCTTTACCTAAAATATATAAACCACAAGTGACACTTGCAGCGGTGACAATGGCTGCACTTCCGGTTATTTTTAAAAAATTCCGTCGATTCATTTTCGGCTCCATAAGATTAACTAAATGGCAACAAGGTCTTGCTCTTCTTTAATCCTTAGCTGGCAGGCAAGTTTTTGTGTAATTCTTCAATAAAACGTTTAGCGGCTTGCTTGGTGGCTATTTTTGCTGGTTCTAACCTGTTATATCGGGCAGAAAATGCTGAAATGGGTGTCCAACTTGCAAAATTCATTTGAACAATTGAGCTGTTATTTTTTATATCAATGGCTTCAAACTCTGCTGCAATACCGCCACGATCTAGCGGAGCAAATAACAAGATAGTTGTTAACCAATTTAAAGGTACTGACACGGTTTCCACTCGTGTGATGGCTGCACGTATACGTATATCTGATAATCCGTTGTTTGGATTAATTTTGGCAAGCTCTTTTAATAACGCTGTACTGAGGCTGGTGGATATTTGATGTTTATCTTGCGCTGAGATAGTTTGATCATTTTCCATTTTCCAGCTAATCATGATTTTTTCTGAACCAGTACTTAGCGGCTTATGTTGTTCAGACAAAAAACCACTGTTGGTTGTTTGCATGCTAGAGCAGCCAAGCATCGTCGTTAATAGCAAACCAGAAAGAATTATCTTGTTAGTGCCCATAAGTTTATTCATTTTTATTCCACTTAGATTTATTGAGAGACCAAAAGTATGTTACTTATCGATTAAATGATTTAACGTTAAACCAATAAATTAAGTTTAACGTTAAACTATGTTTTGTCAACAATTTTATTTCTTGTTGAGCGAATAGGAACAGCTCATCTTTCAGCAATGCACTTTAAATTAAGTAAATAGAGTGGGGTATAGATTAAAAATTATTAAATAACAATTGTTTAGGTTGGGTTTGGGTTATTTGGGTCTAGAGTAAGTGCTGTATAGTGCTAAACGTTCTGGAAGAGGGCTTATTTTCATGTTAGCTTAAAAAGTAAGCATAATGCTTGGTTAATAAGTGAAGCAGGCTAACGCTTTTCTCGCTGAAGGGCTACAAATGGCGTCCAAGGGATAGAGGAGATACTTATGTACAGAGTCGTGTCAATTTTGAACCTCCAAATGTAAAAACAAACTATTTATCTACACCTTCGACTCGTGAGCTATATTATTATGTGTTTTCTCACTGACGATTACTCTCAATAGAAAAGGATTTTACATATGAAAACCCACGCCAAGACAACGCAAGATAATAAACGGCAATCGATATCGAACGGCCTTTCAGCAAAACACAGAGGAACAGGTTTTACTCTTCAGTTTGTGGATCATCGACCTGAGGTCATTGCTCAACGAAAACTACAAAATATAGCCAATGATTTCTCTTCTAATCGGCACGATCCAATACAGAAACAAGCAAAAGTAGCCAGGCGCCCGTTGGCGCAAGCTGAATATGATACAAGTGAGACTAATAGTTTGGTTAATGGCCGAGGTCTTTTACATCATGCACACATCATATTTGATAGAGGCTATGTGTTGCCTACAGTTGGGGCCAGTGATAACGTTGGTTATCATGCAATTGAAGGCGCATCAGGGCCAGGGGAACTGTTCAAGGAACAAGTACATACTAGGGGATATAGCGACATAAAAACGCTAAGTAATGATGATTACGAGGATAGGGTTCTTATTCAAAGCATTGGACGAAAAAATAATTTTGGAGAATATAAGTTAGGACGTCACGACTGCCAGTCTTGGGTAAAAGCAGTCGAAAGTGACTATTTAAAAACAAAGGACGCAGGAGTGGAAATGCAAACATTTACCGATATTAAAAATGACAAAGATGCTAACGCGAAAGTTAAATTAGATAACCTTCACGCACTCAATCCTGATGGTATCGAGTTAGAGGATATTTAACTGCAGATATCAAAAGCAATAAAGGCGATATTTTCAATTTGGTATTGCTGACAAATTTTGTCCCAAACGTGTTAAATGACATTTCTTGAAATAAATCGGGTTACACCTTGCCTACAGCACTTTGAACTCCCGCTGAAAGATCACATATTTAATAGGATTGGTATAACAAGTGCCGCGATCTTGCATCGAATAGATAACAGTGGAAAGTACTTAGTGACTGATTCTGCAATCAATTAGTTAAGAAAGCATGATTCTGTGGGTAATATTCGAGAGTTGCGGAATATATTACATTTGTGTTGGCGAATACACATATTATTGATAGAGATGTGATTAAAGCCTGTCTTGAAATTGATCTGTAAACATAGCTGATTTAGCTATTCCTGAATGGGATTAAGTGAGGCAAGCGCCACAACGTTAATCCAAATTCAGCTTTGGATGTAAAAACTACATTGGTGGTTTACCCACATCTGGCGACACATCAATCGATTGTTCTGTTGATACTGGTTCTATTACAAGCGCTTGTTTTTGTGAGCGGTTAACCAATACCACCAATAGTAACACCGGAAAACCAATTAAACTGGCAGCAATAAAGAAATTGATATAGCCAAAAGCATCAACGTACAAGCCTGAAAATCCAGCAATAAATTTTGGAAACAGTAACATAATCGACGACAATAACGCATATTGTGTGGCGCTATAACCACTACTGGTTAAGCTGGATAAATAAGCGATAAATGCCGCTGTCGCAATGCCTGCACTAAAATTATCCACCGATATGGCTAAGGTTAAAAATGGTACGTTGTAGCCAATATAAGCCTGCCAAGCAAACAGCAGGTTGGTGACCGCGACTAACAATGCACCTAAGAATAAAATCTTCATGGTGCCATAACGCATCAACAATACGCCACCAAAAGCGGCGCCGACTAAGGTCATGATCAAACCATAGACTTTACTGATAAAAGCGATTTCTTCTTTGCTAAAACCGATGTCGACGTAAAACACATTTGCCATAATCCCCATGACAATATCGGAGATACGATAGCACGATATTAACAATAATATGAGAATTGCACTTTTGCCATAACGTTTAAAAAAGTCAATAAATGGCAATACACTCGCGCAGTATAACCAAGCTAATGCTCCCGCGATGTTCACTGAGTATTTGGCTGCAAACTCTGCTCTTAATAGGTGCTCTGTATCGTCAGCGTGCTTGGTATCTACCTGCGGTTCTTTACTGCATAACGTGGTAATAATGCCAATACCCATTAACATCGCCATGGCAAAGTATGCAGTTTGCCATGCTTGTAGGTTATATGCATCATTATCTGGTGAAACCCAAGCTGCAATAGTTAAGGCACCCGCAGTAGCTATAATCATCGCACTGCGATATCCAACTTGGTAGGCTGCTGCTAGGGCCGCTTGCATTTTTTCTGGGGCGGATTCAATTCGAAAAGCATCAATGACAATGTCTTGTGTGGCTGAAGCAAAGGCCAAAAGCAGGGCACATAATGCCAAGCGTTCAAGATTGACCACGGGGTCGCTCACCGACATACCGAGTATGGCGCCTACTAAGCATAATTGTGCAAACAGCATCCAGCCGCGTCGTCGGCCTAAAAAACGGGTGAAGAAGGGGAGTGACATACGGTCGACGAGGGGAGACCATGCCCATTTAAAAGCATAAGTCAGCGCTATCCAGCTAAAATAGCCAATAGCGGCTCGGTCGATACCGGCTTCACGCAACCAAAAGCTGAGGGTAGAAAAGACTAGCATTAATGGTAAGCCAGCAGAAAAGCCTAGCAAGAGTAAAATGAATACTCGTTTGTGGTAGTAAACCGATAAGGCTTCACGGGTTCGAGATAAAAAAACCGACATAAGACAACTGGATAATGAAGAATGGCTCTAGCTTATGTTGCAAGGGGCTTTGGTTCAAGCCATTCTAAAAGATTATTCCATGAGTTTGAGGTTAAACCTGAATTTAGATGATTGCATTAAGGTCTGATCCCAATGCAGCTTTGTGGCACATTACCGCCAATATTAATGTAATCGCAACAATCATTAACTTGCTGACGTAAGTATTGGTTACCTTTAATTGTCCAACCTGACCAATGATCAAAGCAGTATAATAAGTGCCAAAATACCTTTTCTGTGTCGCTAGGTTGTTCTGTTATTTGATTGGGGTTGTTTGATATGAATTGCCATTCTTCAAGAACATCCCACATGTACAGTTGGATTTCTTTGTAATCTAATTGATTGTCTAAAAAAGCTTTGCCGAAATAGGCAAGTTGTGGTGCTTTGGTTTCAATGAAATCATTAGCCGTCATCATAATACGTCCTTGAGTATGCTTAATACGGTTGCCAAGAATTGCGCAGCTAACTGGGTGAATACTTATAATAGAGTATAGACGCTAATCTTGTTTTTGAAGATGCGAACGTGAAAAAAAGCCTCACTTTGTCATTCGATAGTACTACTTTCTTAATTTATCAGCTAGTCAATTTGTATAGGGTGTAAGCTGTGACGTAGTGTAAATATTTAACAACAACTGAGTGAGCTAGCCATGAAGGAAGGCTAGCAAGGTTATTTTTGTTGATTCTAAACTACTACCGATGAGGCTTAACCATCGGTAGTTATAGACGAATTATAGAGGATTAGCGAGGCAGTAAAGTGGCTTTTTTTAGCATGATGGTGTTAACCGGAACATCAGGCCAGTTTAATGTACTGTTGTGCTCCGTTGGTACAAGTGATATTGCTTCTAATACCTCCATGCCTTGGGTGACTTCACCAAAAACGGCATAACCCCAACGACGTTTGGAAGGATCTAGTTTCTTATTATCGCCTACATTGAAGTAAAATTGACGCGTTGCTGAATGAGGATCATTATCACGAGCCATTGCAATTGTACCAAAGGTGTTAGATAAGCCATTACCGGATTCGTTTATCACAGGAGCAGTGGAAGGGCGCTCTTCTAATTTTGCGGTTAATCCGCCGCCTTGGACCACAAACTCGGCAATAACACGATGAAAAATAGTATTGTCATATTCGCCTTTAACTACGTACGTTAAAAAATTATCAACGGTGAGTGGTGCACGGGTGCGATCTAATTCAACCACTATTTTCCCCATAGAGGTATCAAACTCAACTTGTGGATATAAGGTG
This sequence comes from Shewanella sp. A22, assembly GCF_053850585.1. Classification (NCBI taxonomy): domain Bacteria; kingdom Pseudomonadati; phylum Pseudomonadota; class Gammaproteobacteria; order Alteromonadales; family Shewanellaceae; genus Shewanella; species Shewanella sp. A22. Next base: position 22,943 of record NZ_JBSQBN010000017.1, on the reverse strand, counting down.
TCTTTTTGGATATCGATCGCAGCGTTGGTGCTTAAACTGGTTAATAACAATAGGCAAGTGGTTAGCCATTTCAACATAATATGCAATCCTTTTTTATTGGCATCTTTTGATGCCAATGTTGGGTAAACGTGCTGTGTTAGCGTTGAATAAATTGGTGCAACTCTTTGTCGTTAAGAATTTCGGTAGTGAGTTTATCAACCAGCTTGGTGATATCTAATTCAAGTGTGGCGAAGTCTGGGCTTAATGGGCCTTTTAAGTAACCATTAGCATTATATGTTTTAGTAAATTCTTGTTGCGCATTTTTAGCCAAAACGTTGATAACTAATCGTGTTTTTGATTCAAAACTAAACGTGGTGTCTGTCACATCTGCGAGCAAATAGTTCAGTTGAAATTGCACTGAATTACGTGCTGCTGGGTCAATAATATAGCCGGCTTTATTCATTCCATTACGAAACAGTTTTTCCAACTGTTGGCGAATCGGTTCACTTGCACTGACCAGTTTAGGTGGTTTGCCTTCTTCATTAAAACGCACTACAAAACTGGCTTCACGTGTGTCAATAGTTTCTACCATGACAGGAAAATCGGCTTCAGTTTGTAACTGAATAGCGCCCAGGGTGGGATTAAGGCCGACATGAGTAGGCTCATAACTTGCGCAGGCAGTTAACATTAATGTAGAAAGTAAAATAGGGATTAGTAACTTCATGAGACAACAATTTCGAACTATAGGTAGTTAAAGGATACCAGAATTTGTCGGGGTTTCCAGCACCCCTAAGGTTATGTTGTTAAAAACATAACCTTAATAAGGGACATCATAATGTATGCTGGTGGAGTTAAATATTAAGATATCGATCTTAATCGATTTTAAACTGTGGATACTAAACATAATGTATCACGTTTGTTGACATAGACGGCTGAACAATTAAGGTTAGTATGATGCAACTTAGGTCTAATAAACAATGTGATGTAGGTAATACCATGCAACATAAACAGCCACAATTGGCTCCAGATAAATTAATCACTGCCAATGGCCAACCTGTATTTGGTGTATTTGATGGGATTGTTGATTTACTCAATGTGGATCAATTTGCTTATTCTACGGTAATGGATAAACCCGCATCGAAACTGGCAAAGCATTTTAATTTTAAACAATTCCAGTTTGTTAGCATTATTACCCCTCATTATATTGTGGCGGTTGCGATTGCCGATATTAGGTATGTTGCTAATGGCTTTTGTTATCTTTATGACATCAAAGCCAACAAGCTGACCCAGACACAATGGTTAACCCCATTAGGGGTTGGTTGTAAGTTAAGCGACTCTCCTAAGCATGGGCGCGCCGAAATCGGCCGTAAACACAAAGGTATTGTTATCGATATTGTCGATGGACAATGGCTGGTCGATATCAACCTTGCCGATATACAAGCCAATTTACGCATCCAACCTGCACCGCTGAGTTTACCGATAAGCTTGTGTACGCCCACAGGTTATAACGGTTGGACATATACTCAAAAGCACAATGGTTTAGCTGTAACAGGGCAACTAACCATTCGTCATGAACCACAGCCCTTAAATCATGCGCTGGCAGGTTATGACTTTTCGGCCGGATTTATGCGTCGCGAAACCAGTTGGCGTTGGGCTTCAATCAATGCCCAAACCGACGATGGTGTTATTGGGCTGAATTTAGCCGCCGGCGTAAACGAAACGGGTCAAACCGAAAATGTAATGTGGATAAATGGTGAACGCCACTTATTGGGTGCTGCACAGTTTGATTTTAATCGACGTTCACAGCAGGATGTATGGCATATCACTACCAATGATGGTCAAGTTGATTTGCATTTTAGACCGTTAAATCAACGCAGCGAAAAGCTCAATTTAATCTGGCTAAAAAACAATTTTAGACAATATATTGGCCATTTCAGCGGGGTGATTTGTGATAACAATGGCAATCAATATCGCTTAACAAACCAATTAGGGTTAACTGAAGACCATTTTGCTAAGTGGTAATGAATACTAATAATTAATCGAGTTAATCAATTGATTTTAAATGTTATTATGCAGTCTTTGAGATGGTCTATCGCTGAAAATAATAATTATAAACAGAAATGGATAACAATATGGACATGGATTTATTGATTGCTCATCCTGAGTGGTTATTACTGGTGTTAGCGCCGATATTTTTCGGCTGCATTTTATTGGAATGGTGGTTTGGTGTTCGCGCTCAGCGCTTGCCCAGCAATGCGCAATATCGTCCCGCTGAAGTGTTGTGCAATTTTGTATTGGCTGGCATGCATCAAGTTGCGGATATTATCGCGGGCTTATTTATTGCAAAAGTCTATTTACATTTTTTTGGCTGGCGTTTATTTGATATCGAAATGACATTATTCACCTTGGGTTTATTACTCATTGCTCAAGACTTTTGTTATTACTGGTTTCATCGCGCTAGTCATCGTATTCGTTGGATGTGGGCTGCACATGTAGTGCATCACAGCTCAGAAAATATGAATTTCAGCACCGCCTTTAGACAAAGCTTAATGTATCCTCTGGCTGGAATGTGGCTGTTTTGGTTACCTTTGGTGGTAATTGGCTTTGACCCTAACTGGGTGGTGTTTGCCGTATTACTTAACCTTGGGTTGCAGTTTTTTGTACATACTCAAGCCATTAAGTCGTTAGGGCCACTGGAGTGGATTTTTAACACTCCATCTCATCATCGTGTTCATCATGGTCGCAATCCGCACTATATTGATAAAAACTATGCCGGTGTACTGATTATATGGGACAAAATATTTGGTACGTTCGAGCCTGAGGTTGATACGGTTCAATACGGCATCACAAAGCCAGTAAACAGCTTTAATCCGCTAGTGGTCACCTTTAGTGAGTGGCGCGATATGTGGCGTGACGTGAGCCAATCGTCCTTATCATTAGGGCAGCGTTTTCGAATACTTTTTTCTCCACCGTCAACTCATCAACCTTCTGTCACCAAAACTGACCCGCGTTCAAACTAGTTTAAAGGCATGGGCTATTATGGCTTTATTGCCTTAATCGAATATATCAGCGGAATAGGGTTATTTTTGTGTCGTAACTGATAACCTTTTTCTTCTACATATTCTAGTCCTTCAGAGCAGTTATAAGGGCTATATTGATGTTCGTTAAATGACTCAATATTTAGTCCTGCATAAATGAGTGCGCTAATGACTTCGCTTATGGGATGCGGCCAAGTGACGACCGTTTCGATTTGGTCGTTGTGGTTTTCGGTGTAGGTGACTTCATCTTCAATATCGGGTTGTGATTGTGGAAAATAACTATAACCAGATAGCAAGTCGTTAAAAGGATGGAACTCAATCAGATGAAGTTCACCACCAGAGCGTAAAGCCCGTGCAACGGTTTGTGCCCAACGATTTAAATCAGGCAACCAAGATAACACCCCGTAAGAAGTAAATACCATGTCGTATTGCTGAGTATTGGTCGCACCAAATTGGTCAATATCTTGATTGATGAATGTCGCAGGTAATTGCATTTGAATCGCAAGCTGTTTGGCTTTCGCAATAGACTCACTAGATAAATCGACGCCAGTGACATTGGCGCCCAGTCTTGCCCACGATAAGCTGTCTTGCCCAAAGTGACATTGTAAATGCAGTAGGCTTTTATTGTGCACATCGCCGACTTGTTCAAGTTCAATAGGGTTTAACGATGACTGGCCTTGGATAAATGCGTCTAAGTCGTAAAATGCTGAGTCGAGATGGATTTTGGTTCGCTGGTTCCATGCGTGTTTATTGATGGCTAAATAGTCCATTTTAGTATCTTCTTATTGTTTTTATTGGGTAATTTTCTAAATTTTTTAGTAATTTTACTTGGCTGGATATTAATATAGCAACATATCATTAAGCTTGTAGTTAAGATCAAATAAAAAAGCTTGATAACTAGGTGTTATCAAGCCTGTTTGTAAGCAATTAAAGATGACGCTTTAGGTGCTATAGCATTATTAGTTTTTGATGTTCAATAAATTGATTAAATTCAGTTTTAGGGGCTATAGCGCCTTTATGCTGAATAACAAATCCAGCCGCTTGCGATGCTAATTTAATGGCGGTGTTGATATCTAAGCCAGATAATCTTGCACCAAGATACACTCCGTTAAACGAGTCGCCAGCGGATGTTGTATCAACCACATTAGCCACTGGTGTGATTGAAAAATGTTGCTGCTGATCATTAATCACGTAGTTAATGCCGCTTTCACCATTTTTGATGACGAGTTCATTGATTGCATAAGGCTGACAAAACGCAATAATCTCATCTACCGAGTGGATGCCATAGAGTTGATCGAAGTCATCAACCCCAGGTAACGCCACATCGGCCAAGCCAAAGGCAATATCAAACTGGACTTTGGCTTGTTGTGGATTTTGCCACATTCTCGCGCGGTAATTCGGATCAAACACAATACTGACACCCGCTTGCTTGCATTGTTTGATCATTTGCCAAAAGGTATCTCTATCTTCTGGTTTGATTACCGCTAACGAAATGCCCGAGAAAAATACCATATCTGCTTGAGTTATCTTACTGATGGCAGCATCGTCAATAAATTGCATCACTTGTCTTGCGGCAGAATCGCTGCGCCAGTAAGTAAAACTACGCTCACCTTGACTATCGGTTTGAATAGCATACAGCCCAGCAATTTTGTCAGGGCTCTTAAATACCATGTCGGTATTAATGGCCTCATCAGCAAAACTCTGTAGCATCGCCTGGCTAAAGCTGTCTTGGCCAATAGCCGTGACTAGGTGGGTATTAATGTCACTAAAGGTTCGTTTTAAATAAACCCCAGAGTTATACACATCACCTGCAAATGATTGCCGCAAGCTGGTGGCCGTGACCCGCTGCAATTCGACCATGCACTCACCAAATAAAAACACACTTTTCACCGTTATGATTTCCTTTTTACTTGTTGAATTTTACCGCCTAACCAAAGTGAGATTAACGCTAATGGGACCAGTGCAGCACCTAAAATAAAGAATGGACCATAGTCACCGCCTTTGGTCATCATGGGTACCAATTGAATGGTGATAATTACACTTAATACCGCAGAGGTACCGCTAATACCTGCTAACGTACCCACTGTTTTACCCGAAAAGTAATCACTCGGTAAGGTTTGTACGTTACCAATGGCGGTTTGAAAACCAAATAAGATAAGTGCGATAAGCCCCATTGCCATCCAAGGTGTAGCAGCTAGTGATGTTAATAATAATGATGGCAACATCACCATACAGCCTAATACTATGACACCACGGCGAGCTTTATTTACAGACCAACCGCGATGCATTAAATGACCACTAAACCAGCCTCCAAATAACGCTCCAACTGCAGCACCGACATAAGGTAACCAAGCAAATGCGCCAATTTGTTTAACATCAAAACCAAATTTTTCATTTAAATACAGTGGTAGCCAAGCAACAAATAACCACCAGATTGGATCGATGAAAAAGCGCGCAGCTATAACGCCCCATGCTTGACGGTGACGCAATAATTGCCCCATGGTGGGTACATATTCTTTGGCTTCTTGTTGCTCTGTTGAACATTGTTGACCTGTTAAAATATGTTGGCGCTCTTCTTCGGTGATCCATGGATGAGCATCTGGTGCTGATTTATAGATAATCATCCATGGAATAATCCAGATAATACCCAATGAACCAACAACAATAAAGGTCGCCTGCCAACCTAAAAATGCATATAGAAAGGCAATAAATGGTGGCGCAATAATTGAGCCTAAAGACGCACCAGAGTTAAAAATACCTTGTGCTAATGCACGCTCTTTAATCGGAAACCATTCAGCATTGGCTTTGGTTGCACCAGGCCAGTTACCCGCTTCACCTAACCCGAGCATGGCTCTGAAAATAGCAAATGAGGTTACGCTTGCTGCAACCGCGTGCAAGGCGATTGAAACTGACCACACGACAATTGACAGTAAAAAACCTAAGCGAGTACCGATAGCATCAAATATTTTACCAAATAAAGACTGACCAATAGCATATGAGATCATGAACACGGTAATAATGTTGGCATAATCGCTTTTATCTAAGCCTAAGTCTTCGGCTATGCCTGGCCACATAATGGCAAGGGCGGAGCGGTCAATGTAATTAATGACGGTAGCAAGTGCCACTAAAGTAACCACTAGCCATCGTAAGTGTTTTAGTTTGAATGGACTGTTTTTCATGTTAACCCCTCAACGAAGTCTTCGCGCGCAGGGCTAAAGGTATCAATTAAAATGCCGCCAGTTGGGCAAACCGCACCATGATCAACATGAGGGGGCACAAAAAAGCTGTCTCCCGCGTTCAGCACCTTAATGACGCCATCCACATTGACATGAAACTCGCCTTCTACCACATACGATACTTGTGAATGGCGATGGGCATGCACATAACCCTCAGCGCCTTTATCAAACCAAATTTTTACGGCCATGAGTTCATTATTAAACCCCAGCATTTGGCGTTTCAGTCCGCCACCGATATCTTCAATTTCGGTACTATCCCCAAACGAAAAATGTTCACTCTGTTGCATGATCTTACTCCCCATTTTTATTTTAATTTTTGTCTTAATTGAATTATTTAATGTTTAATAATTGGGCGCGTCCGCTAAACGGATATTGCACTCCATTAATGCTAATGACGCTTTGGGTACCTTGAGTTACCGCTTTATCTGTTTGGTTTATTGCCAGCAAATATTGTTGTCCATCGGTAAAGAGTATTTGCACCGCTTCTAGCTCATCTTGTTGATGATAGATTAGCCCAGCTACGCTGCTGGTGGCTGCTAAGGTGTATTCTTTTGATGGGTTGTACTCACCGTGAGGCTCTATCACACTGAGATAAGTATGATTAGTTGCATTCACTCGGTGAATGAACGACTGCTGTTGGCGTAAGTTCATATTGGGATCGTTGGCGCCCAATTGAGTGAATAACATTTTCTCGTCAGTGGCGTTGTTGAAGTTAGTATTAACTAACGTGCTAAGGGTATAGAAATGGCCATTGTCATTTAACCAAGTCACTTTAGCTAACTCGTTAGCGGCTTTCTCTTTGGTTAAGTTGGCGGTTGCTAACGACCATAAGTGCTGATAACCATTTTGGTTACCTAGCGTCGATAAGTGTGTCAACGAAGCCTGTCTGTCAAAGTTAGTGTCGATCAATTGTCCTTGATAATGTATCGGAAGGTCATATTGATGCGGTTTGTCTGCTGTGACTCGCATAATATCAATGCCAATAACCGCATCGCGTTGCTTAATGTTGACTAGAGCAAGTGTGCGTTTAAAGGCTACATCATCATAAGCCGTGTCAATTGATGCTGATGAGATAGTTAAATCTTGTTTAGCATCATAAAATGCTAGCTCGGGATGATGTTTATTAGCGAGGTTAACGTCACCGTTAAAGTGACTTTTTTCATCAACCACTAAGGTGTTATGGGCAATGGTTTGTTTGGCCCAAGATTTATTTTCTGGTAAATAGCGTCCGCCAAATTTAGCTTCAACATTGAGAAAACGCGCCGCACCGTAATCTGACACAATTTCATTACCCGCATCGTAAAATTGCCAGGTTAATTTATCAAAATGACCGTGACCTAAACCCTGTGAAGTTGCTTTAAAGACAATGGCTTGGTCGTTGGCTTCGCCTTGACGCATGACCACTAATGCACCGTCGTCACCATGTTGACCATCGCGAAATAACGCCGATGTAAATGGAAAGGGTTGCTGCAGATGGTTATCTAAGCCTTGGGCTACCTTGAGCCCATCACCGGTAAGTAAGATGTTGTTTTGCTGTTGGGCGATATCTAATAAGCGTGGGTCACCATTTAGGCCATAGGCTATCGCAACGCCATTAACTAACTCAATAGTGTCGATCCCTTTGCTTTTAATCGCATCATTCAATGGAAAAAATAGTTTGTTATAACTGAGTTCAACAGTGCTGGTAATCGCTTTAAGTAAAATGCCATCACGGTATTGGAATATTTTACGTTGTGGTTCGTTCTGCTCAATGGCTTTAGCAAAAGTCACAAACGGCATTAACGCATAACGCTGATAATAAGGCCCTTCATTGTAGTAACCGTCTGGCGAAAACAACTCGCTCAGCTGACGCATAAAGCCGCCTTTTTTGGCGAGGTTTAAATCGTATAGTGCACGTTCAACCCATAATGGTTTGTCTAGCACATAACCACTCATGCCTACCGCAGCGGTGGCCCAAGTACCATGGTTATGTACTTTGTTGAAGGTATGTGGGGATTGCTCTGATAAGAACAATGCGACAGGGGTAATCGCCCCTTTTTCGATACTGTTTCGTTCAGCAGGTGTCAGAGCATCGTAGATAAAGTCATATGCCTGAATGGTATGAACCAACCAAACTGCTTCATTGAGTCCTTGCCAAAATAATTTACCCTCATTATTGCTTTTACGCTTAGGGTGCAACGGGAGTGTTGGGTAAAGTTGGGCGTATTGCAACAGCATATTTTTAACGTATTTGGCATATTTTTTATCACCAGTAAGCTGATAAATAATGCCCGTGTCATACATTTGCTGGTAATTACTTTTGTGCTTTTCGTGAGTGTATCCACCGCCAGCATCTTTTGGGGTCGGAACCTCAATGGGTTGAGTAAGACCTAAATCAACGGCACTAAGCTTGGCATCAAATGCATCTTTAAAGGCACCCGGTTGTGTAATGGCCAGTTTCATGGCCTTAACGTCTTGCTGGTTTATGACCAAGTTAGGGTGACTTGCTGCTACTGCAGGCAGAGCAATACTACAGGCTACAAACGCAATGAATGTAAGTGGTTTTAGTGCCAAGCGGGTCATGCTTTTTAAGGCAATACCAGCCATATTCGTCAGTTGGTCTTTGTCGTTTTTGAGTTTGATGTTGTTCATAGTTTTTGCACTTTATTGTTGTTGATATCTGCAGTGTGTTTGCCAGCTGCAACCAGTTCGGTCACTTGTGGGCTAGCAGTATTGTTGAATTCATTATTGGCAATACGTGTTTTGGGTTCACCGACAGTGTGCTCAACAATAATAGGTGCACTATTATTAAATTTATTGTCTTCTACTTGGCTCATTTGCACCCCATGCAACTTCAAACTCGCCCCCGTTTTATTCCGCTTACCTAGGCCTACTTGAGTGAACACATTGTGGTTAACAGACACATGTGGCCCAAAAGTACTTTCGTCTGTACCGCCTCGGTATACAGAAGCAACAGCACCTTCAATATCTTCAAACTGATTATTGTTCAGCGTGAGGTATTCGGCGTTATAAATCCCTAAGTCATCAGTTTCTTTATTTAGGCGAAATAAATCCCCAGTAATATGACGGAACTGATTGTGGTTAATATTAATCATATCGGCAAAGGCGCGACTTCCAGAGTCAAAGAAATGGAATGAATGATTCACATTAAGTTGTTCAACGATGCTGTTAGTCATTTCAAAACGGTAGTTGATTAACATGCCCCATTTGCGGGTCCTAACTACGCTATTGCCAGCAGAGTCAGGGCTGTTAAGACCGTTGATGACTAATCCATCTAGTTGCAAGCTGCCGTTGTCTTGAATTTCAAATAAGCTTGGGCGCTCAAAACTAATAATGGCTTGACGAGGGTTTGCAGCTTTAAAGGTTAAGGTTTTACTGATAGCCAATATTCTGCTGACATTATAGCTGCCATCATTTAGCAATAAGGTATCGCCTGATTGAGCTTGTGCAACTGCGCTGGCGAGTTCATCGTCGGTTGCATTGACTTTGATGATGTTACCTGATTGAAATGCGACAGTAGGCTCAGTTTTGGGATACCAAGATGCACCGGTTTCTTGCTTTAATGTTGGGATTAAATTTTTACTGGCACCATATTGTGCAAGACTTGCATCGCTTGGATATAGCAAGCCGTTAGCTGCGCGTTTCATAGTGATATTTTTTGAACTAATACCTTTTGCCATTGATGGATTGAGATCTTTGCTGGCAAAGTTACTGAGGTTATCTGTAAAGGTTAGGCCGCTAACATCATCGTGCAAAGTAAAGGGTGCTGCTGGGCTAATAAACAAGTTTTGACTTAATGTGCTGTCTAAAGGCACTGCTGAACGTTCAGTGTCACTTCCCGCTGCGAGCTCAATATGGTCGAGGTTAATAAAGCTGTTGTGGTTAATATTGGCATTGACCACTTGATGATAGCGATTAATCGATGAGTTCGGTACGCCATTCATGATGGTAAAACCACTACCAAATCGATTGCCAGTTAATCCTTCTAGGTAATTGTTGGTAATGATTTGATCGCGGTTAATGACCCGGATCCCGCCAGTATGATCTACGCCATTACCTAAAAACACATTGCTGTCGATAGTATTACCGTTGCCGTGTCTTAAGGTTAATGTGCCGCGAGCTTGGTAAAATAGATTGTTTTGAATACGGTTTTTACCTGATTTAACCGAGATAATTTCCACTTCGCCATCGCAGCGATCAAAGTAATTATTTTCAACGACAGTAAATGAGTCTGTTAGCGAGTAGTGACTGGTGCCAATTCTAAGTGTTTCGCCACCGTTAGACCCTAATATTGGACGAGGTCCAAAATAATTATGATCTATTCTGTGATGGTTTTGCTGGCTGTCTTTACTGTCTAAACGCACTGCAACGGTAACGCCCACGTTGCGTTTACCAACAAAGTTGTTGTGATCAAGTCTATTATTCTGACCATATAAACTGACCCAGTAATCTGACTCTTGTCTGTCTGGATTACTATAATTATCAATAACGACTTCGGTTACACGAGAGTGAAAGGCCAGTTGTTTTTTATTTTTTCTAAAGGCGATGACTTCATTGCTAGGAGTGTAACCATTTTTAAAGACTAACCCAGAAACCTGTAAATATTCGCCAGCCAGTTTTAAGTTAGATTGGCCAGACAGGATCACCTTGCCTTTAGTTTCGGCTGTTAATTCAATTGGTGAGTCAGCAGTACCTTTAGCCATAAACAACACTTCAAAGTTTTGCCATGTACCATTTTTTAAAATGATTTTATCGCCAGGTTCAACTTGCTTTAGTGCCGTTTTGTATTCAGCTTGTGTTGCCACTAAGCGATCCTTTGCCTGCACCAAGGTTGATGGTGCGCAAAGCATTAATAAGACTAACAACTGAGTGAACAGCCAATGCGATGATGATGGCGTTTTATTATTTGAATGACTTATCTGCACTTGGCTTTTCTTGTTAAGTTTCACCGTTAATCTCCCCAGATTAGTTGATTTCCTTTTCTTAACGTAAACACAACGTTTTAATTACACTTTGTGCTTGAATAGAAACTAACCAATGATTAACATTATGTCAACCAAATTGTTATACCAATTGCCCGGTATTTTATTTTGGTGTTATTACCAATGTTTTTAAAGGTATGACAATGTGCTATTATTTTTATATTGTGATTAACATATCATGTTAATTAGTTGTTTGCTGCCATGCTATTAACCGATAGTATGTCAGTATTAAACCACTAAATTGGTTTTACTTTTCGAAGGAAGGTATATGAAAAACCGTCGTTTATTTTGGCGAATAGTTGATACGATTGAAGCTGGTATCGCCAGTGGCGAATATCCAGTAGGCAGTCGTTTACCCCCAGAGCGGGAGCTTGCAGAAAAGTTCGATGTCAGCAGGCCAACCATTCGTGAAGCCATTATTGCGCTAGAGGTGCGTGAAAAAGTTGAAGTGAAAACAGGTTCTGGTGTGTATGTCGTTAACAACAAACAGCAAAATGTAAGTGTCACCAATGTTAATGCCTTTGAGCTTACTCAAGCGCGGGCCTTAGTTGAAGGTGAAATTGCCGCCTTAGCGGCAAAGACGATTACAAAAGATGAGCTTGAAAAGCTTCATGGCACATTAGTTATGATGAAAGACATGCAAAATGTCGAAGAAGCCGACGAGTTGTTTCATCAAATTATTGCCTATTCTACTCGTAATGGTGCCTTAATTAATCTGTTTGAAAACATGTGGACCCTACGCTCATCAAGCAATGAAATCATTGAAGATTATAATATTGTTTGTAGCACCGATAATAATAAAACGTTAGCAGAGCATACGGCTATTTATCAGGCGTTATCTTTGCATGATGCGGCAGAAGCGCGTTTGGCAATGCATAAGCACTTTAATCGGTTAATTAATGTGTTGTTTGACAAACTTGAGCAACAGGCTTTAGAAGAAGTGCGTCGAAAAAACAGCGCAAACCGCGATTTATACTCGATTGAGAACTTAGTTAAAATTAAAGGCTGATTAACTTTATTGGTTTATTCTGCTGATTTGGGGCTCGACCACTAGGTGTCGTTACGATACCTGAGTATGCCTTAGGGGTTAATATACATTGTTAACCTTCCCGCTTTATTTTTTTTGGTCATACCAATTAACGTTTAATTTAAGACATTAGTACCGTATGATGGGGATAGTTTTAAGAGACTAACAAGCTGTAGTGGCGATGTTTTACCGCTATTGACCTAATGCATCTGGTTAGGATGACTGTTTTTTTGCTTGTAAAATAACAAATTTACCATTGGAAGCAATGGTTGTGCAGTTTTTGAAAATACGGTTAATTTTAACATGGTAAGCTAAGTGGCGATTACCTACTACGTGTAGAATGCCACCCGTTTTTAAACGTTTGTGGGCATCGACAAACATTTGCCAAGCGATATGATCTGTGATGGCTTCACCTTGATGGAAGGGAGGATTGCATAAAATAAGATCGGGAGTCACTTCAGCAGGTAGATTTGTCAGACAATCATCCCAATAAAAATGTCCCTGTGGCTCAGTTGATGTGGTGTTGTGTAAAGCGTTATTTTGCCAATTGTATGCCGCTGATGTTATTGCCATATCCGAGTCGTCTACAAAGTGAACCTCTGCATTGGGAAAACATTGTTTGGCATGAAGCCCCAAAATACCGTTACCACAGCCTAGATCGACAATATGCTTAAAATCTCCTTTTGGCATGTTATCAAGCAGGATTCGGGCACCAATATCTAATTTATTTGCAGCAAAAACGTTAACTAGGTTGTTGATGGTCAACCCTAATTCATCAATTTTCCAGCTCACTGGTTTCGCTATTGAGCGAGCTTTTCCGTCGCTGATGCAATTAATTACCCGAGTTTTTTTCCACGTTAAGCTGGCACTTGCTGGGCCTAAATTTTTATCAATGATACTCAGTAACGCAGCATTAATTGATTTTGCTTTTGCGCCAATTAACACTTGGGTTCCTGCCGGTAAAACCGTCGACAAGCGCGCCAGCTGTTGAGCAAAGTAGTGAAGGTTTTTCGGTAACTTGACCAACACCAGTTGGATACCTTGTGGCAGTGTATCGCGACTATTTAACGTTTTTAGGTTTGATGGGGAGAGGCGGTTATGTTGCACATTAAATTGGCACCCCAGCAAACTGGTTTTTGCATCGGTTTCCTGTGTGATTGGCCATTGCGGATCAATTTTGGCTAAAGCACACGTTAACGCACCAAAGCTGTCGTTGAGTATTGCTGTTGGCACTACTTGTTGCTCAGTGTCGATTAAGTGTTTAATTAAATGTTCGTCAGCGGCGTCCCATGCTTGTAAATTAGATGCTTGTTGAGTGGGGTAACGAAATAGTTCTAGTTCAATGCCTGCACAAGCAAATTGGGTGGTCATGGGTGTATTACCTAAATAAAAAATATTGATGCTATAAAGCTGGAGGCATTTGTAGTCGAATGCTCAAGAGATACTTAGCATTATCTCAGATATCACCAGATAGCGCGAGACTTAGGTTATAGAGGCAAAGTTTGCTATTCATTAAGCTGTTAAGTAAATTGTGAATTGAATAAACAGTTTCTAGGTGACGTGATGAAAGGTGCTGGTGGAACAAGTGGTGGTATTGGGCCGTTTTTTATTGGTTTGGCTATGATGTGTGGTGGGTTTTACATGTTGCTTAATGCTATCAAAATTACTAGCTCATTTGGGTTCGGTAGCCATTTATATCAATTAGGTGGATTTGGACTCACTAGTGGCATGGTCATGATCCCGTTTATATTTGGGGTTGGATTGATGTTTTATAATGCTAAAAACCCATTTGGTTGGCTACTGACCTTTGGTTCACTTATCGCACTCATTTTTGGAGTGATAAGTTCAATTAATTTTCGATTCTCATACATGAGTGCATTCGACTTAATTGTGATTTTAGTGCTTAGTTTGGGTGGATTAGGTTTATTCTTACGTTCTTTAAAAGCGATTGAAAAACGTTACCCGCAGACCTGATTTATTATAGCGGCTGCTAGCGGTTAACAGCCGTTAGTTTCAACATTTATAATTGGGCGGTCATTGGCAGACGTAACTTGTCTATAACGTAAATAACATTGCGCTTTGCCAGCATCTTCTTCTATAACACCATGCCAATATACCCATGCAGTTATAGGCAAAGTGCTTGCGCGTTGTTGCCAATCACCTTCGGGAATATTCATTAGCATTGCAATACCAGAGGCTGTTCCGTCGGGGTAACCATAAGCTAAATCAACATCAACCCCATCAATATTAAGCGTTGTCGTCGCAAATCTATCTACTCCGGCAATCGAGGCTTTTGAATAGGTTAATGTAGCAGCCGATTGCATGGCTGTTTCCATTCCTTTCATAGTCGATACAATTGCATCGGTTCTGAAATTAACGAATTTACTTGCAGCAATAACGGCTAATATAGCCAAAATGATAATGACGACAACTAATTCAATTAATGTAAAGCCGTTAGATGTATTTATATTGTTTTTTATCATGATATTCATACTGTTTTTTTAGTTGATGCTAGCATCTGTTTGAAAATAGGAGTCAACAAATGATGTACATACTTGATTAGTAAGGCATCTACAATGTTGCATTTTGTTGTTACTATCAGCAAATCTTAGTTATATACACTGGTAAATACTGTGACGAATTCTACGACTACTCCAACAGCATCCAATATTGCTACTAAACAACCTTTATTACCTTCGGTGTTGCCTTGGATTTTACATTTTTTATCACCTTACAAAGCTAAGGTTGTGGCTTCGATAGTATTTTTGTTCATTGGCTCACTTGCTTGGTTGTCACTGGGCCAAGGTGTAAAGCTGATGGTTGATGAAGGGTTTGTTGCTGATAATGCAGGAAGATTAAATGAAATAATGCTGATTATTATCGGCATAACGGCTGTTAGTGGTACCGCGGTCTTTTGTCGTTTTTATCTAATGACTTGGTTAGGTGAGCGCGTTAGTGCCGATATTCGCTTACAGGTTTATCAGCATTTGTTGTCTTTATCGCCGGGTTTTTTTGCAACTCAGCGAACAGGGGAAGTGATATCCCGATTTACAGCCGATAGTACATTGATTCAAAGCGTGGTGGGTTCTAGTTTATCGATGGCTCTGAGATCGTGTGTAACCGTATTAGGTGGCATTGTCATGATGGGGTTTACCAGTGTTAAGCTAACTGCATTAGTGTTATTAGCCGTGCCTTTGGTGTTAGGACCTGTCAGTTTTTTTGGCCGTAAAGTAAGAACATTATCTCGACAGAGCCAAGATAAAGTTGGCGACTTAGGTGCATACATTGATGAAACACTGCACGAGATCCATACTGTGCAAGCCTATACCCATGAAGGACAAGACCGTCAGTTATTTGCCCGTCGAGTCGAAGCCGTTATGGATGTGGCTAAAGGGCGAATAAAATATCGTGCGTTATTAATCTCGACGGTAATGTTTTTAAGCATTGCTGCAATATCCTTTGTTACTTGGGTAGGCGCTAAGGATGTTGTTTCCGGAAATATCACTGGTGGCGAACTGTCTGCATTCATGTTTTATGCTGTTATGGTCGCTGGCGCGGTAGCAACCATTAGCGAGGTGTTTAGTGAAATTCAGCGGGCATCTGGTGCTGCGGAAAGGTTAATGGAACTGGTAAATACGCCAATTGATATTCCACAGCAACCTAATCCCAATCAACTCAGATTACCGATTAAAGGGTTATTACGTTTTGATAATGTGGTGTTTGCATACCCCGCAGATGCGAATCAAGACGTTATCAGGCAGTTATCTTTGACGATTAAACCCGGTGAGCGAGTTGCGCTTGTTGGCCCAAGTGGTGCGGGTAAGAGTACGATGTTTGAATTGATGATGCGATTTTATCAACCTAAAATGGGGCGGATTTTATTGGATGGTGTTGATATTTCGACCTTGTCACTCAATGAGTTACGTCAACAATATGCCTTGGTTCCGCAGGATTCGGTAGTGTTTGCCATGAATGTGCTGGATAACGTGCGTTATGGCCGCTTAGATACCAGCGATGAAGAGGTGATGCAAGCATGTATTGCAGCAAAAGCGGATGAGTTTATTCGTGAGTTCCCCGATGGATATTTAACGTATTTAGGAGAGCGAGGGGTGCGGTTGTCCGGTGGTCAGAAACAGCGGATTGCTATTGCAAGAGCCATTTTAGCTGACCGGCCATTATTGTTACTCGATGAGGCAACTAGCGCACTGGATGCTGTTAGCGAGGTAAAAGTTAAGCAAGCACTTGATTCATTAATGGACAAGCGTACCACGGTGATCATTGCCCATCGCTTAGCGACCGTGATTAATGCAGATCGTATCTTTGTGATGGATAAAGGTCAGTTAGTTGCCAGTGGAACACACAATGAATTAATGACAAGCAATGCGTTATATCGCGAATTTGCCAGTTTACAATTATTGATGCAAAAGTAGTTTTGACGATTGGCCCTGATGTAATAAATAAAAAGATGCCTAGGCATCTTTTTATTTAGGGATGAGAGCCATATACGATGCAGTTACTTGCGCAATTCTCTACGTAAAATTTTACCTACTGTGCTTTTGGGTAATTGATCCGTAAATTCAATAATTCGTGGCACCTTATATGCTGTAAGTTGGCTGCGGCAATAGTCGTTAATGGTTTGCTTGATGGCTTCAAAATCGCTGGGCTGTTGCTTTAATACAATCACTGCTTTAACGGCTTCACCAGAACGCTCATCTTCAACGCCAACTACTGCACATTCAAGTACTAGTTCATGAGTCGATAAGACGTCTTCTACTTCATTGGGATAGACGTTAAACCCAGACACAATGATCATATCTTTTTTGCGATCAACAATGGTGTGATAACCATCTTCACTGGCAATAGCAATATCACCGGTTTTAAAGAAGCCTTCTGTTGTCATCACTTTGGCGGTTTCTTGTGGTTTATTCCAATAACCTTGCATAACTTGTGGGCCGCGAACGGCCAACTCGCCAGCTTGTCCAATGGCGACCTCATTATCGTCCATGTCGAGTATCTGTACTTCGGTTCCGAGAACTGGTTTGCCAATTGTACCAAGACGTTGATAGCCTGGTGCGTTTAAGTTAACTACAGGAGAGGTTTCTGACAATCCATAGCCTTCTGAAATCATACACCCAGTGGTTTGTTGCCATAAGTTAGCTGCTGCACTGGTTAATGCCGTACCACCTGAAATAGTAATGGTCATTTTACTGAAATCTAACGCTTTAAATTCGGGTTGATGGCATAAACCGACAAACAAAGTATTTAAGCCCGCAAACCCAGTAAAAGGATAGGCTTTCATGGTGTTGATTAATCCATTTATATCGCGTGGATTAGGGATCAGTACAGAACAACTGCCAGATTCAAAATACAGCACTAAATTAACCATAAATGCATAAATATGGTAAATCGGTAAGGGAGCAACAAAAATATCATGTCCTTCATTCATGGTGCTGGCAATGCGCGATTTTACTTGAGCTGAGTTAGCTAATAGATTGCCATGGTTGAGCATTGCACCTTTTGATAAGCCTGTGGTGCCGCCTGTGTACTGTAAGGCAATTAAATCGCTATGTTTTGGTTTCACTGCTTGGTATTGATGTTTCGCGCCTTCAGCTAATACGTCAATAAAAGTCACTTTTGGAAATGACGTGTCTGTTTGAGGTTGTGGCTGAATAAGGTCCATTGCATGAGTCGAAATTACCAGCTCTATAGGAGTGTTTTTGATCACATTGGGTAGTGTTGGCAATAAATCTGACAGGATGACTAAGGCTTTTGCGCCAGAGTCATTAAATTGATGGGTTAATTCTCGTTCTGTATACATTGGATTAGTATTCACCAACACCATTCCTGCACGGATAACCCCATAAGCTGCGATCACAAATTGGGTAATATTTGGTAATTGAATCGCGACTCTGTCTCCTGGTTGCAATTTAGTGCAATGTTGCAAGTAAGCAGCAAAATGGCGTGAGTCTTGTTCTATTTCATTAAATGTCGTGTTTTTTCCTAGACATGCGTATGCGATGTTGTCGGAAAATTTGTTACAGGATCTCTCGATCAGATCGACGATAGATGTGTATTGATGTAAATCTAGTGTTGAATCAGCATCATAAGACATGCATATCCCCTATAATTTTTGTGTTGTTATTGTTATAAAATCAAACGTTCGTTTAGATTCATTTTACTAAACTACACGGGTCGAGATTAATTGGCAAAGAATGATAGTAAAATTGATTTTTGATGATTTTTTACCTTATCCGATGTGTAAAAAAACATCAGTTTTAAACGTAAAGTTTTATATACATTAGTTTTGTTGGTTGTTTTGTGAGCAAAAAACAGATTGTTGAAAAAAAATCATAATGTGATCTATATCACCTAAAATCAGCTATTTACAGTATTCATTGTAAATTTATTATTTAGATATTGCTTATTTGTTTTAGAAATTGTTAGCAATTGTGTTTTGGTTGTTATAAAAGTGTAATCGAAATAAGGATTGTTTCACTTATAAAGAAGTTGGTTTTAGGAATGAATCACCTAAAAATCAAGTTGAAACACAACAATAATAAGCAGTTGGGAAGATAATAATAATGCAATCAAAAAAATCTACATTTGGTTTTAACTCATTGAGTTTGGCCATTTCATTTGCACTTGCCGGAACGGTTGTTAGCTCGCAAGCTTTTGCTGCTGACGAAGAAGTTGTTAAAGAAAACGTTGAAAAAATGGCTGTGGTGGGTTCTCGTGCTGCACCTCGTTCAATCGGTGACTCACCTGTCCCAGTTGATATTATCAGCAGTGACGACCTTAAGAAAAACGGCTCCACAGACATGATCGATATGTTAGTGACCTCTGTACCGTCGTTTAACTCTCGTGCACAACCAATTAGTGATGCCGCGACGCTCGTTCGCCCAGTGAACTTACGTGGTTTGCCGTCAGACAGTACACTTATTTTAGTTAACGGCAAACGTCGTCATCGTGCATCGGTTATTGCTTTCCAAGGTGGTGGCATTAACGATGGTGCTCAAGGCCCAGACATTTCGGTTATTCCTGGCGTGGCATTAAAGCAAGTTGAAGTATTACGTGACGGTGCTGCGGCGCAGTATGGTTCGGATGCAATTGCGGGCGTCATGAACTTCGTATTAAAAGATGCTTCTGAAGGCGGTTCTATTACCGTTAGTCAGGGCGAATACTATGAAGGTGACGGCGCTGCAACAACGATTGATGGTAATGTTGGTTTACCGCTAACAGATGATGGTTTTATTAACATTAGTGCGCAATATAAAACTGCCGATGCAACCAGTCGTAGTGTACAACGTCCGGATGCTTTTGCAATTGCCGATGCGGGTAACGAATTTATTCAAGACCCTGCACAAACCTGGGGTAACCCTGAAATTGAAGATGATTTTACCGTATTCGTAAACTCTGGTTTTGATATTAATGATAAGACCCATTTATACGCTTTTGGTAATGTATCATCACGCAAAGCAACAGGTGGTTTTTATTATCGTAACCCGCATAATCGTGGCAATGTTTACTCGGTTGATGGTGGAGAAACGCTATTAGTTGGTGACGTTGGGTTAGCTGAAAATGGTGTCCCATCTTGTTCGTGGGTAGGTAATGTCCCTGCTAACGTTGGAAATGTGCTAGATACTGACGCCTATAAAGCGATGGTCGCTGATCCAAATTGTTTCTCTATGAACCAAATTCGTCCTGGTGGGTATACACCGCAGTTCACTGGTAAAATCGAAGACATGTCTTTCTTTGCGGGTATTAAAGGTGAGTTAGGGGAGTGGATGTATGATGCCAGTGCGGGTACTGGTAGCAACAAAGCCAGTTTTGGTTTAAAAAACTCACTTAACCCATCTATGGGATTAGATACACCGACTGACTTTGACACCGGTTCGTACGAGCAAGTTGAAACCACAGTTAACGTCGATTTTAGCCGTTACGTTACTATCGGCAGTTTAGAAGATATTAGTTTTTCGACTGGTTTTGAGTGGCGTGAAGAGTCTTTCGAGATTGGCCAAGGTGAAGAAGCGTCTTGGATTGCTGGTCCTTATGCCGATCAAGGTTTTAACATCGGATCACACGGGTTTAAAGGTTTTGGTCCTGAATCTGCAGGTAAAAATGACCGTAGCAATATTGGTATTTATGCCGATGTAGAAGCGCACTTAACTGATGATTTCTTGGTTGGCTTAGCATTACGCTATGAAGACTTTTCAACCTTTGGTGACACGTTAAACTACAAGTTAACTGCACAGTATATTGCAACGGATGAATTATCATTTCGTGCATCGCACAGTACCGGTTTCCGTGCGCCGACAGTTGGCCAAGAAAACGTGGTTAATACCCAAACTTCGATTGTTAACGGTGACCTGATCCAAACCTTTATAGCACCACCAACGAATCCATTAGCGGCATTTTATGGCGGTGAAGTATTAAATCCAGAAGAATCTGTAAGTTATGCTGCAGGTTTTGTGTATGAGTATGACAACTTATTCTTAACAGTGGATTACTACAATATTGAAGTAACGGGTCGTATTGCGCAGTCTAGCCAAATCGCGGTTGAAGCAACTGACTACGATGCATTACGAGCTGCAGGCGTTGAGTTCCCAGAGTTAATTTCAGCGGTAACTTATTACACCAACGATTTTGATACTACAACTCAAGGTATTGATATTGTTGGGTCATACACAACAGAAATGTTGTCAGGTGATGCGAAATTTAGTTTAGCTTATGGTTGGACTGATACCAGTGTCGATAAGTACAATTCAGAAACAACAGATGAAGGTAAAGTTCGTCGTTTAGAAGATGGTATTCCTGCACACCGAGCTACCCTTACTTGGGGACAAAGCTGGGATGACTTAAGCATGTCTTTACGTGGTAATTACTTCGGTGAGTACTATGCAACCCATGCTGATGATACGTCTGATTGGGGCTCTGAAATGGCTGATGCAGCGGTGACTATCGATCTTGAAGTCAGTTATGCTGTACTTGATAACTTAACTGTTTCAGTGGGTGCTAATAACATCTTTGATCAAGAAGCGCAGAAGCTAAAAGACGGCACATTGGGTGAGTTAGGTGCAGTGTACTACGAAAGTGGTCCATTCGATTACAACGGTGGCTACTACTATGGCCGTGTAAATTACCGCTTCTAAGTATTAGCGATATTCAATAGCTAAACCAATAAAAAAGACTGCTTCGGCAGTCTTTTTATTATCAATCGTTTTGTTAAGCAATTTGTCTTGAAGACTATATATTCTTCAGTGTTATCAAGATTAAGTATTTTATTTGACGACTAAAGATAATGCTTGGTATACATCGTTAATTATAAGCGCTTTAGGCAATTCAATACCTTCTGGGTAGGATGCGCCATAGATTTTATTAAACGGTGTGCCGGCAACCGCTTGTTGTCCCATATACTGCTCAATGACAGTATCCGCTTTGGTCCAGTTACCTTGCATGAGTACAATGTGTGGTTGATTTAATTGTTTTACCACTTGTTCACGATGCAATACGTTGGCTTTATTGGTTTTGCAAGGGACGCACCAGTCTGCGGTGATATCAACAAATACAATTTTACCTTGTTTGACATAGGTAGCAATTTTTTCAGGTTCAAGCGGCTGCCAGCGTAATGTTTGGTACGCTAGATAGTTCTCTCCTTTATTTACAAAGGCGATAATTCCCGCAAAACACATTCCCATCAATGCAAGCATAATGATCACTAAGGTTGGGATAGACTTTCCTTGGAATTTAGCCCAGGAAAGTCCTGCTACAGCAGTAAAAATCACCACGAGCAGTATTATCATTAACGTTGTCATAGGTTTCCTAGATAAAGCTTTATCATGTTGTCTTGTGAGGTTACATTAGCAGCGCATACTTAATTGGCTGTTAAAATGTATTTTTACCTGTATCGGTTGTGATAACCATAAAAAGAGGTGTTATGGCGTTAAGTACTTGGTTGGGGCTATTAGCAATATGTTGTTTGGGAGCGATGTCTCCGGGGCCGAGTTTAGCTATGGTGGTGAGGCATACGCTTAGTGGCGGTCGTCTACATGGTGTGGTTTGCGCTTGGGCACATTCAATTGGTATTGGTGTCTACGCTCTTGTGACCTTACTCGGCTTGGCTGCCGTGCTAAAAGCATCTCCTTTAGTCTTTAATGTTATTGCTGTCATGGGGGCAATTTACTTGGCTTGGATGGGGATTCAAGCGCTAGGCTCTAAAGGAGGGATGCAGCAGAAACTCATTTCTGGTGAGCCAAGCAGTTTATGGATAGCAGCTCGAGATGGGCTTGCTATATCGTTGTTTAATCCTAAAATTTTACTATTTTTTTTAGCTTTATTTAGTCAATTTGTTTTGGCAGCGCAAACGACAGCGGGCCAAACCTTGATTGTGTTTACGCCGTTAGTGATGGACGGTTTGTGGTATACCATTATTGCGTTTTTATTGTCGCACTCTGCTGTGCTACCTAGGTTACGCGAAAAAGCAAAGCTGATTGATCGGTTATCTGGCATAGTACTTATTTTACTTTCGATAAGAGTGATTTACACACTTTTGTAGTGTTTATACCAATCCTATTAAATATGTGATCTTTCAGCGGGAGTTCAAAGTGCTGTAGGCAAGGCAGATGATTGAAGCGAATAGTGATCCTCGGTAACAAGCTCCTGCGTTACTCTACCTCCAGCATCT
>NZ_JBSQBN010000178.1:0-6621 GCF_053850585.1 Shewanella sp. A22 | reverse complement strand
ATTACATACTAAAGCACTACAATACAAAACGTGGTCATAGTTATAACAATTATATGACACCAACAGCTGCCGAAATGGCAGCATAAAAACGCCCCCTGTTTGTGTACAGTTTTACTTGACCACATCACTTCAATCATCTGCCTTGCCTACAGCACTTTGAACTCCCGCTGAAAGATCACATATTTAATAGGATTGGTATAAAAACTACTGTAATGATGTCAATCTGTGACCTAATGCGCTGCTGCTATCTGGCGTTAACACAAACGTGAAATTACTGTCGCCGCTAATGCTCATTAAATCAGACTGAAACACTAACGTTTGTGTCCCATTGTCAGCTTCATAAACGATATTAATTTCATAATCATCTTCAGGTAATGTCACACTAAGTGTTTCAACAAAGTCTAAGTCAGACAAGGTATATTCGGCGGTCTCAATGGTTTCTGAGTCCCGAACAAAATACACCGTCAAATCATCATAATCGAACGCTAAATTCACCACATCAACTTTATATTCATATGCACGAGGGCGAAGATCTTGGGTAATAACCATTCCTTTCACGGCGTTATCTTCGTCGTGATAAATCAATAAAGATTTAATGTCATCTTGGTTGAACGTCACCAACAAGTTATCAAATAATGTTGTTTTCGTTGTGGCATCTTTTGCTGTAATACCATAATCATTAAACGAGGTTGATTGATAATCAGTCACCGAAAATGGTGAAACATCATATAAGTACTGTGTTTCTTGTTTACTGGCCACATCAACATCAACACTTTGCGTTTCTAAGCCATTAAACACACGGTAATCTGCCGTTGCTTCTAAGGCAGCATAAGTTTCTGGGCTTGTGGTTGAGTCGACACTGTCGATAGTCACTTTAATATCGCCTGCACCAAAACTGTTACGAATAATCAACTTGTAAACCGTTTCAGAAGTGAAATCCATACTGCCTGTAGTATAAACCACATTTTTAGTACCAGAATCAGTCAAGTAAACAATGTAGTCGTCAGTGTCAAATACCTGCTCAGAGGTGTAATTACTGTACGACAGGTTGCCCAACATCACTGCCTCATCAATCGTTTGAGTATCAAGTGAAATATACACATCAAAATCACCTTCATCAGTTGCGACATTAGCAACTAACACGGCCATTTTACTGTACGAATTATCTTCATCCTCATTTAACTCATCCATCTCCTCGCGAGAATAGATCATATCCAGCAGCTCTGGATCATGGTAATCACCATAAAGCACAAATAAATGATTTGAATCCGATGTAAAGTCAACGGTATCACTGTAAATCGTTACCGTCTCACTGTCTGCATCTTGCCCGTAAATATCAAGGTCTATATTTCCTGTACTATAAGTATAGCGCGGTATTGCATCAGCAAAATCAACCGCTGTATACGCATAGTCATCTAGCACTAACGAAGTTGATGTACTGTTAGGTGATGCATTATAAAACTGCACATAAGCAACATCAGTACTACTATCTTCGCTGTCAGATCCACATCCTAATAGTAACGATCCCATTAAAGACACCATCAACAATCGACATATTTTCTTATTAAACATAATTACTCCATTAACCATCCAGTTACATTTGCAATAGTTATGACTCCTTTGCCCTGTAAACGACTGTCAAGAAAGGTAAAGTAACGATATAAAGCGTCAATAATAATGTTGCATCAATAAAAAACCCCTTAATCAACAAGATAAGGGGTCTGTATACTGGATGTAAACTGCCAATGGTCAAGCGGGCATATATTCGGCTAATTACCGGCGATTTTCATTTCGCTCAATAAAATACCACCGGTGCGAATTGATGAACGTAAATCGCGATCCTTGCCAACACCTTGTATCCCCATAAACATGTCTTTTAAATTACCCGCAATGGTAATTTCTTCAACTGGATACAACACTTCGCCATTTTCAACATAAAAACCTGCAGCACCGCGAGAGTAATCGCCAGTAACGCCATTAACACCTTGGCCCATGACTTCCGTGACAATTAAGCCGGTATTCATGGCTTTCACTAAATCGTCAAATGTTTGATTTGAATGACTTAAGGTCCAATTATAAATACCACCAGCATGGCCAGTGTTCATCATGCCTAATTTACGCGCGGAATAACTGGTTAATAAATACGTTTCTAACTGACCGCGATCGATAATACGGCGGTCTTTGGTTGCCACGCCTTCGCTATCGTAATTCGCACTGGCTAATGCACCAACTAAATGTGGCTGCTCTTCAATAGTAAACCACTCTGGAAATATTTGAGTGTTCAGCGCTTCCATTAAAAAGCTCGACTTGCGATAAATGCTGCTTCCACTAATGGCACCAATTAAATGCCCCATTAAACCAGTGGCAATTTCAGGAGCAAATAACACAGGCATTTTAGCTGTGGCAATTTTTCGAGCATCCAAACGACTTAACGTTTTGTTTGCAGCCTGTAAACCAACGGCTTCTGGTGACAGCAAATCTTGATACTTACGTGCAACCGTATAGTCATAGTCACGTTGCATATTACCATCAGACTCTTCACCGATGACGACACAACTTAAACTGTAACGCGAACTGCAATAACCATTTAGAAAACCATGACTGTTGCCATACACTTTAGCCGCCGTATGTGCATTTGCGCTTGCACCATCCGAATTACGAATACGGCTATCAACCGATAAACTTGCTTCTTCTGCGCGAATAGCCAATTTAGCCAATTCTTCAGCATCAATATCTTGAGGGTGGTACAGCTGTAAGTCACGAATATCTTGTGCCATTAACTCTGGGTCAGCTAAACCGCTAAAAGGGTCTTCAGAAGTATATTTTGCAATACCATCTGCGGCTTTTACCGCTTGACGAATAGCTTCAGGACTAAGATCAGACGTTGATGAGTTACCTTTTCGGCCATCGCGGTATATGGTTATTCCCAAAGCGCCATCTTTATTAAACTCTACGGTTTCAACTTCTTTATCTCGGGTCGATACCGACAAGCCTTGTTGTTTGCTAATGGCGACTTCTGCGGCAGTCGTACCCAATTCTTTGGCGTATTCTAATGCAACCGCAACGGCATTTTTAAGCGCCGATAACTCAGAATCAATTTTAGGTGTTTGTTCGCTTGCGCTAGGCGCTGAAGAAGGATGAGAAGCCACAAATTTACTCTTTAATTAGTCTAATTGTCGCTAGCATATCAAATTAAAAAGACGATTGATAACCAACCCGTTATCTTCAATAAATTCTGCATATTCTAGGCCAAATAAATGCTATCATTAACGCATATTGACTCGAGGTTTATGACTATGAAGATTGTTGGCGATTCTGAACACTTTCAGCAGCCCTATGATAATGATGACGACTACGTCAGCAGAACAGAATTTAAAAAAGAAAGCGAAGAAGCTCAAGCTCTTGGCATGCGCTTAGTGGCCTTAAGTAAAAGCCAGTTAGACAAAATGGATTTAGACGAGTTTCTTTATGATGCCGTACTAAAAACCAAGCTTATTAAGCAAAAAACGGAAGCCTATCGCCGCCATTTGCAATACATTGGTAAATTAATGCGAGGATTCGATCACGAACCAATTGAAGCTGCACTCAATAGAGTATTGAATAAAAACAATATTGAAGCAGCAAAAGTACAAATTTTTGAAAAAATGCGCGATCGCTTATTAACTAATGGTGATGATGAAATTCAAGTTTTATTGGATTTACACCCACAACTTGATCGCCAAAAAATGCGTCAACTTATTCGCCAAGCCAACAAAGAACTGGCTAAAAATACTGACTCAAAGTCATCAAAAGAATTATTCAAATATTTACGATCTGAAATAAAAGACTAAACCGTTTAAATAGATAAGGATGTTGCAAATGCGGCTCAACATGGTAATTCGCACACTGTTGTTATCATTAATTTCAATATTATTTTTTACAGGTTGTAACGGTGCTGCGGACGGCACCGATTCTGATATATCTAATGATACTTATAGCCTGTCGGTCAGTTATCAAAATGTAGTGAATGGACAATGCGATACTAGTACCGATGGACTTATTTTTGACATAGATGGCAGTTTTTGCGCTCTAGCCCACCTTAAGCTTGGCAATGCAAATGTTAGCGGAGCACTCGTTGCTTTTAGCACAACCAATGCTTCGGTCACCCCAGCGAGTGTACTCACTTCATCTTCGGGCATCGCCACCACTATCGTGACATCAAGCAGCAAAGATGCTGGTACTCTTACAGCGACTTACACCCCCAGTGATACCGATGCCATCAGTGCAGTTCGTAATTATCAATTTAAAGAATACAACACAAGCACCCCTACAGAAGCAATTAAATTAACTGCCTCTATCAATGATGCAACGGGTCCTATTACCCGTTTTAATCTCAATAATACCGTGCAGTTAAACGCATTGCTTACCGACAGTAACAACCAAGGTATTGCCGACCAAATTGTTACCTTTAATGCAGGTAGCGCGACGCTAACCCCTACTACTGCCTTAACAAAGGGCTCAGGTATAGCCACCCTTAACTTCACACCGTCAGATTCAGACCTAGGTGCAAGTTTACTGACTGTCACAACTGAGTATCAAGATACAACCCTCACTAGCACCAGTGCTTATGAAGTATTAGCAAGTGAAGATGTTGCCACTGAAGGCACAGTGAAGATAGGCTCGTATGACGCTAATAATGAATTTGTTGAAGGGGTATTAGCGACAACGCTAACTGCTGATACTGATGGCAATTATACCATTAGCGCCGGCGGCACATTTGGAGTGACTGCCACTGTGGTAACAGAAACCTCCGATGGCACAATTACACGCTTGCAAAGCCCAACCAGTATGAGTTTTAGTTCCGACTGTACCAACAGCGACAATGCGACCTTAGACTCACCAGTAACAAGCTTGTCTGGCTCAGCAAACTCAACATTTTCAGATACTAGTTGTAGCGGCAATAATGAGCGCAATGATACTATCGTCGCAACGGCAACCGTTAATGGCACTAGCTTAAGCGCAAGTTTTCCTTTTGTTTTAGCGCGGCAAACATTATCTAACATTAGTTTTATATCGGCAGAACCGACTCAGATTCGCATCAAAGGTTCAGGTGGAACCGGGACAACAGAATCTTCATTAGTGACCTTCTTAGTTACCAGTGCCAATGGACAACCCGCAGCTCAACAGAACGTTAACTTCAGCCTCGACACCACCATTGGTGGCTTGCAATTTGCTAACAATTTAACTTCTGACAGCAGCATTACTAACGCCCAAGGATTAGTCAGTGTAAGAGTACAGGCAGGCTCCATACCGACCCCTGTACGCGTGATGGCCTCAGCAACAGATGCCGACACGAGTCAAACGATTACCAGCCAGTCGGAACAGTTAACCGTGAATACGGGTTTACCACAGCAGCTTGGTTTTAGTCTTTCAAGATCGATTGGTAACCCAGAAGCCGGAGACTACAATGGTGAAGATGTCATTATTACAGCTTATGCCTCTGACAGTTTTGCTAACCCAGCACCAGATGATACCACGATCAACTTTACCGCAGAAGGTGGCCAAATTGAGTCATCATGCACCCTAGTAAACGGAAAATGTTCCGTCACTTGGACCTCAACATCACCACGAGTAAGCGATCACCGCATCACCATTTTAGCTTATGCCTTAGGGCACGAAACCTTTTTCGATACCAATGGCAATAATGTATTTGATGATGCCGATGGCAGCATGGTTAATGGCTGTTTACATGGCAATACATCAGTTGTGTGCAGTGGTAATGGTATGGATGTAGAAACATATCATAATGGTGGTTTTGTTGACTTGCCTGATGCTTTTAGAGATGACAACGAATCTCGCGCTCATGATCCAGGTGAACCTTACTTTAACATTCAAGCCAGCGACACATACCAAGCGGCTGATAGTCAGTTTAACGGCCCACAGTGCCAAGGTGCATTATGTGATAGCAATGCCATGACCACTTATATTCGTAAAGCGTTAGTATTAACAACATCAGGTTCTAATGCTAACTTTGTAGTGAGTCAAAATGGCACGGTGATTAATGATTACGACACAGATCTTCAACCCATCGCATCGGGTGAAACGGCAAAATTTGATGTTGTGCTCACAGATAGCGCTAACCAGATATTACCATCAGGCACCACATTCACCGTGACCAGCACTGAAGGAGAATTACAGTTCTCTGGCTATACCGTACCAAATAAAACAGCGGCAGGCGGAACATCAACCTCCTTTACAGTGAAGAATGATGGGACACCTGGTATTAGCCAAGTCACACTCAAAACAACAACACCAAAAGGTGTAGAGACCGAACTCAAGTTTTCTGTGACGTTACAGTAAATTATCTATAAAAAGCCTGCTGGGTCAGCAGGCTTTTTTATGTCTCGTCCTGAAATATGTTTATACATATTATACCAATCCCATTAAATATCTGGTCAGTTCAGAGTCTCTCAGGTTTTTCAATTCAAGGCACATTGATGTAGAAATGGTTGTTTCCTTTTAAATCGATGTAACACAGAAGTGGAATACCTGAGAGACTCCATTCTGGCGGGTTTCAAAGTCCTTTATGCTTCGTTAGATGCTTTCAAAATACGACTGCATGGTCTATTTTTTTCCATAAAA
>NZ_JBSQBN010000177.1:0-6688 GCF_053850585.1 Shewanella sp. A22 | reverse complement strand
TCTCAGGTATTCCACTTCTGTGTTACATCGATTTAAAAGGCAACAACCATTTCTACATCAATGTGCCTTGAATTGAAAAACCTGAGAGACTCTGAACTGACCAGATATTTAATGAGATTGGTATTATTTATAGATTACAAATCGATATGTTGAAAGGTTCTATTTAAATATAACAAAAAGAGCCAGCTAAATGCTGGCTCTTTTTATTATAGAAGACGATAAAATCTCCATTAAACTGGGTCTCACAATGCATTAAGCAGCCTTAACCTCAATATCTTCTGAATGCCTAATCAGATAATCAAACGCACCCAGTGATGCAGTTGCACCGCTCCCCATGGCAATAATAATTTGCTTGAACGGGGTATTAGTTACATCACCTGCGGCAAATACGCCAGGGATAGAAGTTTGGCCTCGTTCATCGACAATGATTTCGCCGCGAGAAGTCATATCAACAACCCCTTTTAACCACTCGGTATTTGGTACTAAACCAATTTGCACAAAGATACCTGCTAACTCAACGTTATGATTGTCGCCTGTTGCACGATCTGTGTAATTTAAGCTTGTAACACGGGTACCGTCACCTTGAACTTCTGTGGTCATGGCTTGAGTAATAATAGTGATATTACCCATTGATTTAGCTTTTCGCTGTAAGACTTCGTCAGCACGTAACTTACTATCAAACTCAAGTACCGTAACGTGTTCAACAATGTTTGCAAGATCGATAGCCGCTTCAATACCTGAGTTACCGCCGCCAATTACCGCTACGCGTTTGCCTTTAAATAGTGGCCCATCACAGTGCGGGCAATATGCTACGCCTTTACCGCGATACTCTTGCTCACCAGGGACGTTCATTTCTCTCCAACGTGCACCTGTGGCCAATACTATCGTTTTACTGCTTAATGTGGCGCCACTTTCCAAGGTCACATCAAATAGACCATTTTTAGCGAGACTTAGCGCGCGCTGATTTTGCATAATATCGACGTCATAATCATTAACGTGGGCTTCTAAATTGGCAACCAATTTAGGGCCTTCGGTTTTAGACACAGAGATAAAGTTTTCAATACCGACCGTTTCTGCAACTTGACCACCAAACTTATCGGCCACAATACCGGTATTTAAGCCTTTACGGGCAGAGTAAATTGCCGCTGCAGCGCCTGCAGGGCCACCACCAACCACTAACATATCAAAAACTGACTTTTGGTTTAATTGCTCGGCTTGTCTGCCCGCGGCATTTTTATCTAATTTATTCAGTACTTCAACAACGCTAATGGCACCTACAGAGAAAGCTTCGCCATTTAAAAATACTGATGGGACTGACATGATGTTGCGATCGCTCACTTCCTGTTGGAAAAGCGCACCGTCGATCATCACGTTAGTAATGTTTGGGTTAATAGCTGCCATCATATTCAGTGCTTGGATCACTTCAGGGCAGGTTTGGCAACTTAACGAAATATAAGTTTCAAAATGGAATTCACCAGGCAATTGACGGATTTGTTCAATGATATCCGCATCCAACTTAATCGGATGTCCGCCGCTGTGTAATAGTGCCAGCACTAGTGAGGTAAATTCATGGCCCATTGGCAAACCAGCAAAAGTAATATTGCTATTATTTTGTGGGTTAATCACGCTCATGCTTGGTGTGCGTTTACCTTGTTGATACGTCACTGACACTAAGTCTGATGAGTCAACAATGTCTTGGGCTAGGCTGGTTAGTTCTTTGCCTTTGTTTGAATCATCTGCAGATACGACAAGTTCAACTGGGCGCTTGAGGTTTTGCAGATAGGTTTTCAGTTGATTTTTTACATTCGCATCTAACATAACAACTCCTAATAGGGAAAACGGTGAATAAGTGTAGGAAGTGTTAGTCGGTGCCGGGGGCGCACCGACCAACTGGAGATGATATTACTAACCTAAGGGTGAACTTAGTGGTTAGATTTTACCGACTAGGTCAATTGAAGGAGCGAGTGTTTCTTCACCTGGTTGCCATTTAGCAGGACATACTTCACCGTCGTGTGTGGCAACATATTGTGCAGCTTGAATTTTACGAACAAGTTCTGAAGCGCTACGGCCAATACCTAGGTCATGGATTTCAGCAACTTTAACTTCGCCTTCAGGGTTCATCACGAAAGTTCCACGAAGTGCTAAACCGTCTTCTTCAATCATCACACCGAAGTTACGAGTGATTGCGCCAGTTGGGTCACCAATCATTGGATAAGTGATTTTACCGATTGTGTCTGAACTTGAATGCCAAGCTTTGTGTGTAAAATGCGTGTCAGTTGATACTGAGTACACTTCAACACCCATTGCTTGTAGCTTTTCGTAATGATCAGCCATGTCGCCTAATTCAGTAGGACAAACAAAAGTGAAGTCTGCTGGGTAGAAAAAGACTACTGACCACTTACCTAATAAGTCTTGCTCGGTAACGTCAACGAATGCACCGTTGTGAAATGCAGTTGCTTTGAATGGCTTGATAGTGCTGTTGATGATAGATTGTGTCATGTCATGCTCCATTGAGATTAAGATTAACGTTTAACCCGAAACCAATATGGTGTCGGTGATGTTGAACAATGTGTTCGTCATCTGATGTGAATCATAATAGCGATGGAGCGACATTAAGTATAACGGATAAAAACTATCATTCTAATCGGTTTTTTACATTAAACTAATTGTTAATCGATTTAACCGAACGCCGGCCTTAAGCCTGCCTCATACATCGAGTAATCGGATTAACTCATTAAGGCTATTCCCACGCACCAAACCGCGTTAATACACGGCTAATGTTGGTATCAAGCTTTTGCGATAATGCTTGTAATGCTTGTTTATTGTTAGCCGCGCCAAAGCTATTAATGCCATTGGTGGCATAAACAACCCAGTTCCCGCCCCCGGTTAAACAAGCATAAACGTGAGTAAAGTGACTATAAAGTGTGTCACGGAGCTGTATATCGCGACTGTGTTCTTTCCAACAATTAAGCACTAAAAAACCATCAGCTTTAAGCAGTTGCTTTGCTTGACCAATAAATAATGTCGATAACTGCTGCTTGTCTACACCTTTATTGCTGTATATATCGGCAAAAATCACATCGACTTTTTTGTGCTCTGCACGTTGTAAAAATTCATTGGCATCTTGATGAACTAAGTTCAGCTTTTTACTCAAGGGTAATTGAAAAAACCGTTTGGCCACTTCTATTACGCGTTCACGTAATTCAACTGCGGTAATTTTAATCGCGGCATCAACATGCCGAAGTGAATGTACTAATGCTCCGCCACCTAAGCCTAAAATAATTACACTTTTGGGTTGAGTAAATAACAATACCGCAAGCATGGCTTGAACATAAGTATGTTGTGGCACGTGCGGTTGGGCTTTATACATTTTGCTTTGCTCGTCGTTATCACCAAAGGACAATAGTCTAAAATCACCATCGTCGAGCACACAAAAATCACCAACACTATCACTGTCGACATGCAATACTTTATAATCGGACATACTTTACTCTACGGGGAGGCTTGGCTAATTAAGTTAACCAACAACAAAACCGTATTGTACCCCAAATGAAAGTATCAAGTCTGGGCGTAATTACACCAATTAGCGCTAGCGACTCGATTATTTCTATTCATTATCTGGCAGGTAATTAACATGTTTTATCAGTTGCTGATGTGTGTTTTATATTTAGCGGTATTCTTATTTGCACAGCGCCAAGTCAAAAATTGGATAAAACAGCATGCGCAAAAAAAGCAAGTTAACGAGGTACGCAGTCGTTTAGTGACTCGACTTATTTCTTACTTTATGTTTTTTGTTACGCTGTCAGTTATGGCTGTATCACTGGGGTTAGGTTACCAAGACGTCTCACTATTTGTATCATCTGCTTTTGCTGTATTAGGCGTGGCCTTGTTCGCCCAATGGTCAATTCTCAGCAATATTACTGCCGGAGTGTTGATCTTTTTTGTCTTCCCGTATCGCATTGGTGACCGAATTAGAATTGTCGAAAAAGACGAGGATATGTCTGGAGTGATTGTTGAAATCGCATTATTTCACATTTTAATTAAACGCGAGTCTGGTGACGTGATGACATACCCAAACAGCCTTTTACTGCAAAAAGGCGTGATCAAACTATCTAATGACCAACCGTTAAAGAAAAAGCCACTTGAAAGACGGGTAATACCTAAACGTAATAGCTAATGTAAATAGCAAGTATAAGCCATTAAGTTAACGGATTTTAAGTATAAAAAAGGCCAATATTTTGATATTGACCTTTTTCGTTTATTTGGACAAGATTATATAAAATTTACATTATTGAATTTCATGCTTATTGACAGCGCGATCAAGCTTGGCTCGCAATACATTCCCAGTTGCTTTAACAGATTCTAACAAACTAAGTAGCTCTGCATTTTCTGGTGCAGCGAAAATAACTAAATTGTTATCATTCTTCCATTCCAATTTTAATCCCATAGATTGTGCAAATTCAGCCGCATCCACACCATCTTTTAACTTAACCACTAATTGTCCTGTTAGGGTTCCAAAAGGTGCACCGTTTTGAGTTACTAAAACTTGGTTTTTGCTTAGCTTTTGGGCCTTTTGAACACCCTTTGGTGTTTGCACGTAATGGTTGTTATCTAAACCTAAAAATTCAGCTCTAGAGACACTGGCAGCATTATTTTTCTTCATACCATCTTCTGATAAATAAAGTTTATCGTGAGCTAATGACTGTGAAGACATCGAGATCGCTACTGCAAGTATGGTTAAATGTATTAATTTCATATTGATACTCCTAAATTAGTTTAACCTGCCATATGGCCGTGGAAACGAATAGACCAACCTTTTAGCTCACCATTGGCTTCATTAGCAATATTAATATAACCCGTATCAAACTTAATGAACTCATATGTGCCACTATTTACGTCTATCACTTTCAGTGTCCATTCCCCCTTGGTCGACTCACCATAAAATGCGTTCGACAACATAGGTGTTTTGTCATAACCAGTGACTAAATCATCCGGATCAGTTGCATCCATAACCCCTTGATACACCATTCCATTATAAGGCGTCATCACAACGCTTTTTGTTCCTGCTGGAGAGATGAGCTCAACGGCAAGGTCGGGTAAACGAAGGTGGTCTGCTGTTAGTTCAATCTGAACCGCTTCGACGATCAAGTCGTCTTCGATGACCACTGTATCGGTGGCTCCAGTTAAGTCTTGATCAGGGATAACTTTCGCTAAATCCTCAGAGCCTATCCAGTCAGTGACAACATACTCACCAAGCTCAGTCTGATAGTCTTTAGCCGCTGCAACAGCTGCACTCACATCTATTCGACCAAAACCATATAAATTGTGGAAGTGTAAACCTGCAGCATTCGTTTCCCAACCCGCAATTGCAGTGTACTCTAGCGCATCCTCTGCCATACCCAATTTAACTGTTTTAGCTTCAATATCGGCATCAACTTTACTTGCTGTTGTTGCTAGTACATGTCGAACATCCCGCCATGTGAGTGATGGATTAGCACTCATGATCATGGCAACAGCCCCTGACGTATTAGGCGCAGCAGACGAAGTACCATTCATGGTAGAAGTATAGTTACAATCTAAGTTTAACGGATGCAAGCCACCATGGAACGGTGTGCTAGGACGGTCTTCGGTAATAGCATAGCCATTCTCGCAACCTTCTCTGTCAGTGGTCACGATTGCAGGATCATCTCCACCGAATTCACCACCTGGCGCAGTAACAAATATATTAGCCCCAACAGATGAATAGCTAGAAAGCTCGCCTTTTGCATTAATAGCGCTCACGACTAAGTTATAAACGTTAGCGTTATCCGTAGACATGTTCGAGTTGTGAAATGGTAAACCTTTGTTAGCAGGAATACCTAAGTCTCGAGCAGAAAAATAATCCCCAGGTATCCAAAGCGTACCATAAGAACTGTAATATCGGTAACCGTTACCCGCTGATTTTACAAAAATACTACCCTTTCCATCTGCACTTTTTGTTGCGCTATCTGCATACACTTCAAGTTCGTCTTCATCAAAACCATGTGGAAATGGCACACTATAACCATAGCTTTGATTAAAGACGCGCGCATAATCGCTATAAGAACTTCCACCATGTGATTTAACAAAATTTTCAAAGGTTTGAACACTAGCAACAGCACCTGTTGGGTCGCGATCTAAAAAATTGAAACCTATTAATTTTGCCCTTGGAGCAACACCGCGACCACCAATATCATTCCAACCTTCCGCGGCAATAATACCGCCAACGGCTGTACCATGGCCAGAAGCACCACTGAATGGTGTTGGATCTACAGTACCCGTTATGAGGTTATATGACCCGCCAGTAACGGTATTATTTTCAAGATCGGGATGAGCAATTTCTAAACCATCATCAACCACAGCAACAGTAATACCTTCACCAAACACTTTTGAGGCAATTGCTTCAGCCACATTGATGTCTTCACCTGCTTTACCACGGTTATTGGCAAAAGAGCTTTGACCTGAATTATTTAGATGCCATTGATGCACATAAAGAGGATCACCGCCATTTATATCAATTGTCAAAGTCGATACCGACTCAGCTCAGGGCGAGATCGTGAACGTTTTTCAATCAACTTAACACACGATTTGACGTTAACATTTAGCTATGATCTTATACTCCCTTTTTTCGGGAGCTCACCATGCATATTGACCACTTCAAAGAGACTTT
>NZ_JBSQBN010000176.1:0-6872 GCF_053850585.1 Shewanella sp. A22 | reverse complement strand
AGATACTGGAGGTAGAGTAACGCAGGAGCTTGTTACCGAGGATCACTATTCGCTTCAATCATCTGCCTTGCCTACAGCACTTTGAACTCCCGCTGAAAGATCACATATTTAATAGGATTGGTATTAACTACCAAAAACAGTCTATTTACACACGATTATTTTTAATAAATTGTTAAATTATTTTAGAAAATACATTAATAAAGCTTCATCTATTACAGTTCCTGAGGTGTTTAGTGTGTTTTAGCGCATTTTGAGCAAAATAAAGTCTGATTTTCCGTTGGTACATTATTCACAAGCGTGTTGGTACTCGGTATAGTAAGCCAACTTTTATAACCTAAAAATTGTTGTTCAGATTATGTTTGTTTGGCCTATTTCTGTTTATTACGAAGATACCGATGCCGGTGGTGTTGTGTACCATTCGAATTACTTAAATTTTTTTGAACGAGCCCGTAGTCAATGGTTAAAATCATTTGGTGTTCGCCAGGCGGAACTGTTGATTAATGATATTGCTTTTGTTGTCAAACATGCCCAGTTAGACTTTAAAAAAGCAGCAAAATTTGAACAAGATTTAGTGGTTGAATCAAAAGTTGTCGAATTAAAAAAAGTGTCGTTGGTATTTCACCAGCGCTTAGTAGATCATCAAGGTGATTGCTATTGTGAAGCGACAATCGTTGTCGCGTGTATATCTTTATCACGTATGCGTCCCCGTGCTATTCCCCTAAATATTGTTCAGGAGTTTGACAGTGCACGCTGAAATTTCATTTATTGGTTTGTTTTTAGAAGCCAGTGTGTTGGTAAAGTTAGTCATGCTGACTTTACTGACATTATCGATTGCCTCTTGGGCAGTGATATTGCAACGCAACAAATTATTAAGCTCGGCTAGGGTTAAGTCATTACGTTTTGAAGATACCTTTTGGTCTGGTGTTGATTTAAACCGCCTTTACAAAGAATTGACCGCTCGTGGTAGTGCAATTTCTGGCTTAGAAGCGATGTTTGTCGCTGGTTTTAAAGAATATACTCGTTTGAGTAAGGTTAACAGTAAAGCCCCTGAAGCTGTGATGGACGGAACGACTCGAGCAATGCGAGTCAGTTTGTCGCGTGAAATGGAAAAGCTAGAAAACCATTTGCCGTTGTTAGCAACTATCGGCTCTACGAGTCCATATATTGGGTTATTTGGTACAGTTTGGGGGATTATGAACTCCTTCATTGCTTTAGGTGCAGTCGAAAATGCCACGTTAGCGATGGTGGCCCCAGGTATTGCTGAGGCCTTAATTGCTACTGCAATGGGTTTATTTGCTGCTATTCCAGCCGTTATTGGTTATAACCGTTTTACAACGCAAGTTGATAAAATTGAAATGACTTACGCCAACTTTATGGAAGAATTCTCCAATATTTTACAACGTCAAGCATATAGCGAGAAGGAAGCTGTTTAATGTATCAGCGTAAACGACGTCGTCCTGTTGCTGAAATCAACGTGGTACCTTATATCGATGTTATGTTGGTGTTGTTGATCATTTTTATGGTGACAGCGCCTATTGTATCGCAAGGGGTTAAAGTTGAATTGCCTCAAGGTAATGCTGAATCGTTACCGCCAGATAGTAAACCTCCTATTGTGGCATCCATCGATGCTGCAGGAGAGTATTTTTTAAATGTTGGCAGTAGCTCTAATGTTAATGCGATGGATTTAGAGCAAATTTCTACAGAAGTGGGAGCATTAATTCAGCTTGAACCATTAAGGCCTGTCGTTGTAAAAGCTGACCGTACTATTCCTTATGAAAGCGTTATTCAATTAATGATTAGTTTGCAACGTGCGGGTGTACCAGCCGTAGGGCTAATGACAGATTCACCCAAGGAGAAATAGGTGGCTGGGAAATCAGATTTAACCATACCGGTCTCTATTTCAGCTGGTATTCATATTGGATTTATTGTCATTCTGGCCTTAGGGATTAGTTTTGATGATAAACCTAAACACATGCAAACGGCTGCGGCAAGTGCGCCAGCGGTACAAGCTATTGTGATTGATCAACAGAAAGTGAATGACAGAGTTGAGCAATTAAAGAAGCAAAAGCAAGAAGCGCTGCAACAAGAAAAAAATCGGCAGGCAGAACTCGAGCGTAAAGCCTTAGAAGCAAAACGTGAGCGTGAGCGCGAACAAGAAAAGATTAAAACATTGGAGATCCAGCGCAAACAGAAAGAAGTTGAAACTCAAAAAGCGAATGATGCTGCTAAAGCCGCTCAGATTAAGCAGCAACAAGAGAAAGAACGTGCTTTAAAAGCTGAAGAAGTTCGTAAGCAAAAAGAGCAAGAACAAAAAGCCTCTGAAGAAGCTGCGAAGCAAGCAGCGGAAAAACGTAAGCAAGAAGAAGCTGCGGCTAAAAAAGCACAAGAAGAGCGCCAACGTGCTGAAGATGAGCGTAAACGCAAAGAAGATGCTGAACGTAAGCGTAAAGCGGAAGCAGATGCTAAAGCTCGTCAAGAGCGTGAAATGGCAGAAGCAATGGCAGCAGAGCAAGATTCACTTTCTAAAACGCGTAATAAACAAGTTTTATCCGAGGTAGAGAAATATACGGCGATGATACGTGCCACTATTCAACGTAACCTAGTGGTTGATGAATCTATGAGAGGTAAGAGTTGCCGAGTGTTTATTCGCCTAGCGCCAGACGGATTTGTCACAAGCAGCCAAACATTGGATGGTGATCAAGTTGTTTGTCGCGCAGCCAAAGCATCGATAAATAAAGCTGGTCGTTTGCCTGTATCACCAGAGCCAGCTGTTTATCAGCAATTAAAAGAAATTAATTTAACCGTTTCACCGGAATTTAATTAATATTAACCGTATTTATGATGGAATTGAGTTAAAGGAGTCGCATGAAGAATTTGGCTAAATGGTTAACACTGGTATTTATAGTGTTAACAACACCCGCTCGCGCAGCGTTAGATATTGTGATTACAGAAGGGGTTGATGTTGCAAGACCAATCGCAGTCGTGCCCTTTGTATGGCAAGGACAAGGTCCAGCTCCTGCGTCAATTTCGGATGTGGTCGCATCCGACTTGGCTCGTAGTGGTACATTTAAGTCACTTGATGTGCGTGCATTGCCACAGTCAACTATTTCATCAGTCAATGAGTTTACGGCTCAAACGTGGACTAATGTAGAAGCTGAAGCCGTTGTTGTTGGCACGGTTAAGCCATATGGTGCGGACCAATATTTAGTCAGCTTTGAGTTGATTGATTTGGTTAAGGCTCAGTTTCAAGCGGGGAAAGGACCACAGAATAACAATGAGTTATTGCTTGAAAGTCGTGAAACCGTGATCAGTGCAAATCAATTTAGACAATATGGTCACCGTATTAGTGATATTGTTTATGAAAAGCTTACTGGTATTCGTGGGGCTTTTTTAACTCGCATAGCATATGTTGTTGTAAAGCAAGGCCAAAAAGCACCTTACCATCTTATGATTGCAGATTATGATGGTTATAATGAACAAATGTTATTACGTTCACCAGAACCTTTGATGTCACCGACTTGGTCTCCTGATGGGCGTCGTTTAGCTTATGTCAGTTTTGAAAATAGAAAAGCCGAAATTTTTGTTCAAGATATTTACAGCCAAACACGCACTCTTGTGAGTAGTTTTGATGGGATTAATGGCGCACCTGCATTTTCTCCAGACGGAAAAAAATTAGCGGTGACACTGTCAAAAGATGGCCAACCAGAGATTTATGTTGTCGATATCGCGACAAAAGCTAGTCGACGGATCACGGATCATTACGCAATAGATACTGAACCATCATGGTTCCCTGACGGTAAATCAATTTTGTTTACCTCGGAACGTGGCGGGAAACCACAGTTATATCGCGTAAATTTAGATACAAATAAAGTCTCTCGTATGACTTTTGAAGGAGAATGGAACCTAGGCGGTTCAATTACCCCAGACGGTCGTAGTATGATTTTTGTAAACCGTACTAATGGTAAATTCCATATTGCTCGAATGGATCTTGCAACACGCTTTATGCAGGTGCTTTCATCAACTCAACTTGATGAATCTCCAAGTGTTGCCCCTAATGGCACTATGGTAATTTATGGTACAACCCATCAAGGTAAACAAGTATTAGCTGCTGTTTCTATGGACGGCAGATTTAAAGCAAGATTGCCTGTCGGCCAGGGCGAGGTGAAGTCACCAGCATGGTCTCCGTTTCTCTAAATAGATATTGATAAGGATTTAAAATGGATCTGAATAAGTTGTTTAAAGCTATGTTGGTTGCAGTTCCGCTTATGGCACTGAGTGCCTGTAGCTCAACTTCAGACTCTGAAACTGACGCTAACAGTTCTATGAGTGGTACTGGTAGTGATTATGGTGCAGGTGGAGTTGAAACCGGTGGTGTAGCTCCTGTACTAAGCCCTGCAGAACAACAGCGTTTAAAAGAGCAAGAATTACGTCGTCAAAACATCATTTATTTTGATTTTGACCGTAGTGAAGTGCAAAGTGAAAACGCTGAAATAATCCAGGCTCATGGAAACTATTTAGTTGAGCATCCAAATGTTCGTGTGTTGATTGAAGGTCATGCTGATGAACGTGGTACTCCAGAATACAATATCGCATTAGGTGAGCGTCGTGCTAAAGCGATAGCAAAATATTTACAAGGTATGGGTGTACAACCAAGTCAAATGAGCATAGTCAGCTATGGTGAAGAGAAACCGTTGGATTATTCTCGCACTGATAATGGTTTTGCTAAAAACCGTCGCGGTGTATTAGTTTACTAAGTGTTAAAAATGCCAGGCCAACCGTTATCGGTTGGCCTTTTTTAGGAGATAAAAATGAAGCAAGCCATATTAGTTGCGGCAATGTTCTTTACCACGGCAACGGCTATTGCTGCTCCTGCGCCAGTTGAAGATGTTGTGGCTGGTTCAAATGATGACAGAGTCTCAAGGTTAGAGCGCATCATCAAAGCAAAGCAACAAGGCGACTTTGACATGCAACGTCGTATGGATGCACTGCAAAATGAAGTATTAGACCTACGAGGCATTACTGAGCAACAAAATTATCAAATGAATCAAATGTTACAGCGCCAACGCCAGTTGTACGAGGAAATTGCTAATCTTACTGCTAAGTCATCGACGCCCGTCGCTACGGTTCAAACGGATGCGACATCGGTTGCTGCAGCGAGTTCGACATTAGATGAAACTGGCAGTTATGAAGCTGCCGTTAATTTAGTACTTAAAGATAGAAAATACGATGAAGCAATACCTGCTTTTCGTCACTTTATTGCCACGTACCCAGATTCGAATTACGCAGCTAACGCAAACTATTGGTTAGGTCAATTATTATATAATAAGAGTGAATACAACGACGCTAAACAAGCTTTTAGTACTGTTGTGAGCAAATTTGCTGATTCGAATAAACGTGGTGATAGTTTAGTTAAATTAGGTATGATTGCGGAAAAAGAAAATGATGCGGCAGGGGCAAGAGCGCTCTATAACAAAGTGTTGAAAGAATATGCTGATAGTGCCTCTGCACGTCTTGCACAGCAGCAACTCTCTGCATTGAAAGGCTAATTAAGACAAAAAACAGCCTCTTAGTCTGTTTTTCATGCAAACAACAAGAAATTATAAATTTGCGCTTGCATGAGAAATTGAAAAAGGTATTATAGGCGCCCTCAGAACGGCATAGCTTTCTACGGCATAGCTTTCTGGGGAGGCTTTAAATATTAATCTCGTT
This sequence comes from Shewanella sp. A22, assembly GCF_053850585.1. Classification (NCBI taxonomy): domain Bacteria; kingdom Pseudomonadati; phylum Pseudomonadota; class Gammaproteobacteria; order Alteromonadales; family Shewanellaceae; genus Shewanella; species Shewanella sp. A22. The sequence continues at coordinate 1,163 of NZ_JBSQBN010000176.1, read as the reverse complement.
AAGATAGTTACTACTTAATTTGAGATTGTCGTTTAAAATCTTAAATGGTTCTTTAGCTCAGTGGGTCTTGAAATAGAGACTGTTGGCTTTTGCTTCATTAAGAGCGTGTATATCGCAACACCAAGATGGGTCGTTAGCTCAGTTGGTAGAGCAGTTGGCTTTTAACCAATTGGTCGAAGGTTCGAATCCTTCACGACCCACCACTTTTTAAATGGTGGTTAAACAATTTAAATGCAGCATCAAGATGGTCGTTAGCTCAGTGGGTCTTGAAATAGAGACAGTTGGCTTTTGCTTCATTAAGAATGTGTATATCGCAACACCAAGATGGGTCGTTAGCTCAGTTGGTAGAGCAGTTGGCTTTTAACCAATTGGTCGAAGGTTCGAATCCTTCACGACCCACCACTTTTAAAATGGTGATTAAACAATTTAAATACAGCATCAAGATGGTCGTTAGCTCAGTGGGTCTTGAAATAGAGACAGTTGGCTTTTGCTTCATTAAGAATATGTATATCGCAACACCAAGATGGGTCGTTAGCTCAGTTGGTAGAGCAGTTGGCTTTTAACCAATTGGTCGAAGGTTCGAATCCTTCACGACCCACCACTTTTTAAATGGTGGCAAACAATTTAAACGTTATAAAATGGGGTTTTCACTCCAGTAAGAATATAAATTTCTGCAACACCAAAATGGGTCGTTAGCTCAGTGGGTCTTGAAATAGAGACAGTTGGCTTTTGCTTCATTAAGAATATACATCGCAACACCAAGATGGGTCGTTAGCTCAGTTGGTAGAGCAGTTGGCTTTTAACCAATTGGTCGAAGGTTCGAATCCTTCACGACCCACCACCTTTACTACTCTGTTGTTATTCAAGTTTATTTGCTTAATGCCGCTTGCTTTATTCTGCTTTGTGCCAGTTTCATAAATCATACATTCGATTAAAGGTATTTAGGTTTTCAGTTTGAGGCATATTGTTGAAAGAATGGTTGCTCCCTTGTAATACCAATCCCATTAAATATCTGGTCAGTTCAGAGTCTCTCAGATTTTTCAATTCAAGGCACATTGATGTAGAAATGGTTGTTGCCTTTTAAATCGATGTAACACAGAAGTGGAATACCTGAGAGACTCCATTCTGGCGGGTTTCAAAGTCCTTTATGCTTCGTTAGATGC
>NZ_JBSQBN010000175.1:0-6960 GCF_053850585.1 Shewanella sp. A22 | reverse complement strand
ATCGAAGAAATGGACAATGCCGATTAGAAACTGGAAACCGGCACTGAATCGCTTTATTATTGAATTTGAAGAACGAATTTCAGATTATATATAAATTAGGTAGTTACACAGAATCTGTTACAGGGTCTCTACTATTGGCACTTTACCATTAAGTGAAAAGTACATGTTGTTTGCATAAACTAGATATATCGATTAATCCTTCATTCCGCTTCAAATTAAAAGCTAGCCAATGCCCCTTGCGACTTAACATTTATACTATATCAACACGTTAGTTGTATTTTTTGGTTGTAAAATAATCATTTATTTTCAAAGTGATTTTGCAATTTGGGATTAGTTTAGTATCCTTAAAAGACGAGTAACATTTTTTTAACGTATGACACTCCGTGAACATGCGTGGATTATAAATTGAGAGTGTATTTAATGGTTGAAAGCAATACCAAAAATCATGTTATTTTGCTTGTCGATGACGAGCCTTCAAATATTCGACTATTGAATCAGGCTATTGCATCGCTCGGTAAGGTCTATTTTGCTAGTAGTGGTGCAGAAGCGGTCAAAGTGGCTCAACTTGTTAATCCTGATATTATTTTGCTTGATATTCAAATGCCAGGGATGGATGGTTTTGAAGTTTGTAAATTCATCAAGTCAGACGAATTACTTAAAGATACAGCCATTATTTTTGTTACAGCGCATAGCGATATTGAGAATGAGCTAAAGGCACTTGAATATGGTGGTGTTGATTTTTTACAAAAGCCTATCAATCCAGTAATTGCTGAAGCCCGGGTTAAAACACACTTAATACTAAAAGAGCGACAACAACAGCTTAAAATCACTAAAAGTACACTCGATAACATTATTCATCATATGCCTGTTTTCGTCTCATATTGGGATGAGAAGCAACACAATGTGTTTAGTAACGATAAAGATGGTAGTTGGTTTGGAGCTTTACCTAGCCAAATGTTGGATCGATCGTTTACTGAAATCATTGGTGATAGCCCAGGATTAGACAAAACTGCAATAGAATTACTGTTAACAGCGAGCATTAATGCTAAAGCGGGCAAACCTATTAACTTCGATTTAGTCTTTGATGTGATAGAAAATTCCACTCGGTTTGTTTCGGCTTCTATAGTGCCCACCCTTGTCGACGGCCGATTCAGCGGTTTTGTCATGTTACTCAATGATATAACGCCTTTAAAAGTACTTCAGCACAGCCTTCACCAAGATAAAGAGCTGTTAAAAATAACATTAAACTCGATTGGCGATGCGGTTATAACGACCGACTTGAAGGGCTTTGTGACTTTTATGAATCCAATTGCTGAATCTTTAACGGGTTGGAGCAATGAAAGTGCGCTAAGCCACCCTATAGAACAAGTCATGCGATTAACAGATTCAAGTGGCGAATACGAATTAGAAAACCCGATATATCATGCAATCAAGCAAAAACAAGTTGTCGGCATGGCGTTAAATGCAATTATCGTCAATAAAAATCAACAAACTTATGAAGTCGAAGATTCTGCTGCCCCAATTTTAGACGCCAATGATGAAATACAAGGTGCAATTATTGTCTTTCAAGACGTTAGTCAAACCCGTGCAATGGCGTTAAAAATGTCACATTTAGCCAATCATGACTCGCTCACTAATTTGCCAAACAGAATGTTGCTACAGGATAGGGCTGAGAGAGCAATTGATAATGCATGGCGAAAAAAAGACAAACTCGCCATGTTTGTCCTTGATATGGATAATTTTAAACATATTAATGATTTGGAAGGCCATTCTGTAGGTGATTTGCTATTGAGAAAAATAGCCAAACGTTTATTAAATGACTCACGCAACGTTGACACTGTTTGCCGTCAAGGGGGGGATGAATTTATCATCATGCTGCCCGACATTACTAAAATAGATCAGGTATTAACCTATGGGGAAATAATTTTAAAACTGTTTACGGAGCCTTTTTGGGTAAATAATAAGCAGTTTAATATTTCTTGTAGTATTGGTATTAGTATTTACCCTGATGACAGTAGTAATGTCGAAACATTATATAAGCATGCCGATTCAGCTATGTATAGAGCCAAGCAATTGGGCCGAAATCGTATTCAGTTTTTTTCTCCTGAAATTGAAAAAACGATGCATGAAAAACATCATTTAGAACAATATATGCACAGAGCGTTATCCGCGGATAAATATGAAGTTTTCTACCAAGCAAAATTAGATGTTAGAACGAATAAAGTGGTAGGGATGGAAGCACTATTAAGACTTAAAGGGGATAATGGTAAATTAATTTCTCCTGCTGATTTTATACCTCTTGCTGAAGACTGCGGACTTATTATTCCTATCGGGAATCTTGTTATCAAAAAAGTATGTGAAGACACTAACGCTTTGCAAAAGCTAGGTTATGAACAGCCTATTAGCATTAACATTTCAACGATACAATTTGAACAACCAGATTTTATAAAAACGGTTAGTAATATATTTTCACAGGTTAATGTAAATACCGATATGGTAGAGTTTGAGATAACAGAAGGGGCGTTAGCAAAAAACATTAACGATACAAAAAAAGTATTAAACATTTTACAATCAATGGGTATTAAAATATCGATTGATGATTTTGGTACCGGTTATTCTAGCTTAGCGTATCTTAAAGAATTCCCTATAGATTATTTAAAAATTGATAAAAGCTTTGTACGAGATATGCTTAATGATGCAAGTGATGAGGCCATTGTTGATGCCATAATAAGTTTGGCTAAATCATTAAAAATGGATCTGATTGCTGAGGGTGTAGAAAGCATAGAACAAGCAAATATGCTCCATAAAAAAGGGTGTTATATCATGCAAGGTTTTTATTACTCTAGGCCTGTTCCATTCTCACAAATGTGTGAGTTCTTAAAAAATAAAAATATCGTTACTGTTTAAAGGGGTGGTTACGAGTAATATATCAAGTGTTAATTGGAGTGTTTACGTTGGATAACTCAAATAATTTACAAAGTTTTAAATATTTTTTGCTAAGTAAAGACTTCAATAAAACACTCAAAGCATCTGTTGGAGGATTAAGCTTAATATTAATATTAAGCTTATACTTTTTTTGTGAAAAAACCATTTCAGATACAAGGGTACGCTTACACACTTATGCTAACCAGGCTGCTGAATTAATTAAAAATAGAAACAAAGCGTTTAGTGAAGGGTTAGTGTTTTTAAAGTCAACTCCTGCAATGACTGAATTAGCGGCATCAAGCACAGAAGATGTTTATGAAAACATATTAATACAACGCTTAACAGAAACGTTTGAAGCTTATATGTTATCACTGTCCAATGTATACCAAATTAGATTAATTAAAGCAAACGCTAATGGTAGTGAAATCATTAGGGTTGAGAGGATAAATGGTGATATACAAATAGCAACAAAAGACCTCCTGCAAAAAAAAGGTGACAGAGATTATTTTCATAATACGATTTTATTAAATGATGGTGAGATTTTTACCTCTACCATAGAGCCAAACATAGAGAATAAAAAAGTTGAAATTCCAATTAGAATGACGCGCCGTTATTCAACGCCAGTATATATGAGTGATGGACAAGTTTATGGCATAATCGTGATTAATGTAGAAGAAGATACATTGTTAGATACAATAAGCCGATTACCAACGTTTGATGAAGTAATATACATTAATAATGATAAGTCAAAAATAATTTTATCCAATAATAAAGACGATGTGCGAAACTCTTTTTTATTGGATGGTTATAGGTTTGTTGATATATTTAATATATCATCTTCAACGTTAATTAATCTTATTTATTCAGACCTGAATGTCATTGAACGAGATAACTATAAATTAATTGATGTGTCAGTGAATATCACTCCTGATATTTTTAGTCAGTCAGCTGGTGTTTTAACCGTACATGCAACACAAACGACCAATAAAATATATGTAACGGTCCTTTTTATATTACTTAAGGTATTTCTGTGTACCTTTCTACTCTCAATTGTAGGTATGTTTTTTGTTTATTATTCATGGGTTAATAATGAACGAAATATTATCGCTAATCGGATAAATAAGGAGTTAGAAGAACAAAAAGAGAAAGATGACATGTTCGAAAGTCTTACAGAGTTGTCGCCAGAAGCCATGGTGATTAGCGACACCAAAGGCCAAATTATTCTTGTTAACTCGCAAACAGAGAAATTATACGGTTATGACAGAACAGAATTAGTGGGGAAAAATATTAGTGTATTAGTTCCAGTATCTGTAGCACCCAAACATGACCAATACGTAGACCAGTATGTAAGAAATCCTGTTGTTCGTCCGATGGGAGCCTCAAAAGAGTTATACAGTCGGCACTCTGATGGTTCGAGTTTTCCTGTAGAAGTGAGCTTAAGTCCGGTTCAGCTAGCCAATCGGCTGGTGATAGCGTCATCGATACGTAACGTGGCAGAGCGTAAAAAAATTGAAAGTACATTAAAAAAAGCAATCAATGAGGCCAAAACCGCTAATGAAGCTAAAAGTACTTTTTTAGCCAATATGAGCCATGAAATCCGGACACCTTTGAACGCAGTAATCGGTTTAACTTACTTACTCAAGGATGAACACCTATCGAGTTCGCAATTAGATTTAGTCACAAAGATTCAACTAGCGGGAAGATCATTGCTTGGTATTGTTAATGATGTATTGGACATATCAAAAATTGAAGCGAATAAGGTGAAAGTGATTAATGCCCCTTGCAACATCCAAACATTATTAGAAGAAGTCAGTGGAGTATTTTCTGGGCAGGCACAAAATAAAGGATTGAGTTTACATCTTGAAATTGATTCTAAAATTTCAGTTTGGGTTGATACAGATAAAAAATTATTGCAGCAGATTATTACTAATTTAATTGGTAATGCAATTAAATTCACGTTGAATGGTTCTGTTTCTTTACGAGCAAAACTGATTGAGTCAAGTATATTACCATCAAGCAAACAATTAATTAGATTTGAAGTGCAAGATACAGGCATTGGTATCAGTAATGCGATACAGGAGAGAATTTTCCAACCTTTTAACCAGGCAGATGATGGTGCGAATAGACGTTTTGAGGGAACAGGCTTAGGCCTTGCAATTGTGACGAGCTTAAGTCAATTGCTTGGCGGCGAGGTTTTTGTTGAAAGTACCATGGGGGTAGGTAGTTGTTTTAGCTTCGAAGTGCCTTTTTCAGCGGCTGATTTCGATAAAGACATTGTTAACGACTCAACCGTAGATATACTTAAAATATGGGTTATTGAAACAACTAGTGAACTTAGCCAGCTTGCAAAATCGCTTGGTTGGAACACGTTTATTGCGAGTAAAAATGGTGTATTAACAGAAGAATACCAACAGAAACTAATCAATAAAATTGAACTGCCTGATTTTGTATTAATAGAATCTGATCTTGCATCTGATGAGTCTTTAGCGCTATTTGATAAATTAGTGAATAAAAACGAATGGCAAAATATACCATTAATAGCAACTATTTCACCACAGAATGTAGCGTATGTAAAAACTGTTGATAGTAAAAATATTATTGAAGCTTATGCAACGAAGCCTGTATCTGCTTCGACGCTTTTTACTATTGTAAACGATACTGTTTCTTCATTAACGGGTAATGTCCAGAAAGTTCTTGAGTCAACAAGAATGGAAAATATAAAGGCTAAGTGGTTGCCGAATGTCAAAATTTTAGTGGTCGATGATAGTGAAATGAATTTAGAAGTCGTGCAAAGAATTTTGTCTAAGAATGGCGCTCTGGTCACTACAGCTAATAGTGGTGAGCTTGCCATAAAATACATAAGTAATGGCCTAGATGAATACGATATTGTTTTAATGGATGTTCATATGCCCGTAATGGATGGATTAGAAACGGTTGCTTATATTCGTCAACAACTAGGTTTAAGACAACTTCCAATTATAGCGCTAACTGCTGGAACAACGGACGATGAAAAAAAGAATGCGATGTCTGCAGGAATGAATGATTTTTTAACCAAACCCATTGAACCAACAAGATTAATTGTGTGTATCAGAAAGCTAATTGAAAACTACCGAAATGATGCTGTTAAAATTGATAATTATGAGTTTTTACAGAGCGACTTACCAGTAGACACCAATGAATGGCCACAAATTACGGGTATTGTAAGTAGTAGTGATTTATTTCAAGGTGATATCAGTTTGTTTGAATTTGCCTTAAAACGTCTTTTCAAAGAGCATCATCAATTTGAAGAGATTGATTTAGATAATCTTATGCTAGAAACAGAAGAACAGCGTCTCGTGCTCGCTTCGTTAATTCATAAATTAAGAGGCAGTGCAGGTATGGTTGGCGCAAAAGAGCTTTATGATGTGTCATCTCAAGCAGAAATGTTACTGAGAAAGGATTATACAAACTTTGATGCTTCGATGATAAAAATAATGTTAGCCTTATTCTCTTCTCTTAAAGCAAATTGTCAGTCTTTTCTTGTTGAGCGGGAGAGGGCGAAGCAAGCAGAAATAAAAGTTGAGTCATCGAATGCTCAGTCAATAAGCCGCGAAGGGCTCGCTAAGTTGTTAGACATGCTTGAAAGTAATAATTTAGACGCTATCACGTTTTTCCACAATGAATCAGCAGGATTAGCAATGCTGATTGAACACGATGATTTTAAGGCCGTTAAAGAGCACATAGAAAACCTTAATTACAAGCAGGCATACAAAATACTAAATGTTTATTTGGCGGATTGATTCAATCGCATTAACTCAACATGGTTTAATACCAATCCTATTAAATATGTGAACTTTTAGCGGGAGTTCAGTATGCTGTAGGCAAGAAAAATGGCGTAGCTCGAAAACACCAGGAATACAGCAAGCACTGAGTCTGACGAATCCCCATGAAATAACAAACAGGAACAATAAGATATTTTAAATTAGGTGGGAACATTCATGGCATTTGGTGATCAAATTTATCGCCAAACAAAAATTACCACGAGTAAATGCCATG
>NZ_JBSQBN010000174.1:0-7210 GCF_053850585.1 Shewanella sp. A22 | reverse complement strand
GCATCGAGTATGAGTAAAAATGTTGCCAATGAGGGACAAACCTTGGCGCAACTCGTTGGTCAGTTCAAAATATAACGATTGGGTGATATCCCATAAAAAAATGAACCCGAAGTGGTTCATTTTTTATGGGGGGTTAACTGTCATTTTTTTCTGCAGGTTAAGCATTTTTTTAAGATATTGTGCTTATGACATTTATTCATCGTTTGTTTATTAATAATCGGCCTTCTGGTCTAGGTTTAGCCCGCATCATGGGGTAAAATGCGCAGTTGCACCTTTTGTTAACTGCTAAATTTAAGTTGAATATTCATGTTTGAAGTTAATCCGGTAAAATTCAAAATCAAAGAACTTGCTGAACGTACTGAGCTGCTTCGGGGGTATCTTTGACTACGCTGCTAAAAGTGAGCGTTTAGAAGAAGTTAGTCGAGAGCTTGAAAGCTCTGAAGTGTGGAATGAGCCTGAACGCGCTCAAGCGCTAGGTAAAGAACGTGCAGCTTTAGTTGCCGTTGTCAAAACCATTGATGATATGGATTCCGGTCTTGAAGATATTGAAGGGTTACTTGAACTTGCCATTGAAGAAAGTGATGAAGAAACCTTTAATGATGCGGCTTCAGAGCTCGAAGTGCTAGATACTCGTTTAGCCGAGCTCGAATTTCGTCGTATGTTTTCTGGCAAAAATGACGTTTCAAATTGTTATTTGGATATTCAATCTGGTTCTGGCGGAACAGAAGCGCAAGATTGGGCAAACATGGTTTTGCGCATGTATTTACGCTGGGGTGACGCACATGGCTTTAGTCCAGAACTGATGGAAGTGACCGACGGTGATGTTGCGGGTATTAAGGGCGCAACAATTAAGTTTACTGGCGAATATGCCTTTGGTTGGATGCGTACCGAAACAGGTGTACACCGTTTAGTGCGTAAGTCTCCCTTTGATTCATCTGGTAAGCGCCACACATCTTTTTGTTCGGTTTTCGTTTACCCAGAAATTGATGACGATATTGAAATCGACATTAATCCATCGGATTTACGTATTGACACTTACCGTGCCTCAGGCGCGGGCGGTCAGCATGTGAACAAAACCGATTCCGCGATACGAATTACGCATTTACCAACGAACACGGTAGTGCAGTGTCAAAACGATCGCTCGCAACATAAAAACCGTGACTCTGCATTTAAGCAATTAAAAGCGAAGTTATACGAGTTAGAAATGCATAAGCAAAATGCCGATAAGCAGGCCGCCGAAGATGCTAAATCTGACATCGGCTGGGGCAGTCAAATTCGTTCATACGTGTTAGACGATGCGCGAATTAAAGATTTACGTACAGGGGTTGAGAACCGTAATACTCAATCTGTGTTAGATGGTGATTTAGATAAGTTTATTGAAGCCAGCCTAAAATCAGGACTTTAATTAACATTAATACTTCCCGCCATGGAATGATGGCAGGTCAAAGCGAGAATAAAACATGACTGAACACGTACAAGATGAAAACAAACTGATTGCAGAGCGTCGCGCTAAATTAGAACATATTCGCACCAATTGTCCTGCTAATGCTCATCCAAATACATGGCAACGCAGTCATAAAGCGGCTGAGTTACAGGCTCAATATGGTGAGCAAACTAAAGAAGCCCTAGAAGCGTTAGCTTTCCAAACCAGTATTGCTGGCCGTATTATGGCAAAGCGTGGTCCATTTTTAGTGATTCAAGACGTGTCTGGCCGTATTCAAGCTTATGCTGGCAAGCCAGTACAAGGTGATTTAAAAGAGCGTTATCAAGGTTTAGACATTGGTGACATTATTGGTGTTAAAGGTCAGTTACATTTATCTGGTAAAGGTGACTTATACGTCAACATGGAAGAATATCAGTTACTGACTAAAGCATTACGTCCGTTACCTGAAAAATTCCATGGTTTAACTGACCAAGAAACTCGCTATCGCCAACGTTACGTTGACTTGATCGTTAATGAAGACTCACGCAACGCGTTCATTATGCGTTCTAAAGTGGTGTCTTCTATGCGTAACTTTATGATAAAAAAAGAGTTTATGGAAGTTGAAACCCCAATGATGCATGTTATACCTGGTGGTGCTACGGCTCGTCCATTTGTGACGCATCATAATGCTCTAGACATGGCGATGTATTTACGTATCGCGCCAGAGCTATACCTTAAGCGTTTAGTCGTTGGTGGGTTTGAGCGTGTATTTGAAATTAACCGTAACTTCCGTAACGAAGGTTTATCACCACGTCATAATCCAGAATTCACCATGATGGAATTCTATATGGCGTATGCTGACTACAAAGATTTAATGGATTTAACAGAAGAAATGCTCAGTTCAATCGCCATTGAATTATTAGGCAGTGCCCAAATGCCGTACGGTGAGCACACTGTTGATTTTGGTGGTCCATATGCACGTTTAAGCATGTTAGAAGCGATTCAGAAGTACAATCCTGACAACGCGACTATTCAGGCGATGACGTACGAGCAAGTTAAAGACCTAGAGTTTATGCGCGACTTAGCTAAGAGCTTAGGCATGAAGCTAGAAAAATTCTGGACCTGTGGTCAGTTACTTGAAGAAATCTTCGGTGAAACCGCTGAACCAAAATTAATGCAACCTACGTTCATTACGGGTTACCCAGCGGATATTTCGCCTTTAGCACGTCGTAATGATAACAATGACTTCATTACCGACCGTTTTGAGTTCTTTATCGGAGGCCGCGAAGTGGCTAACGGCTTTAGTGAGCTTAATGATGCAGAAGATCAAGACAACCGCTTTAAAGCGCAAGTTGATGCTAAAGATGCTGGTGATGACGAAGCTATGTTCTACGATGCAGACTATATCACTGCACTTGAGCATGGTTTACCACCAACAGCAGGGCAAGGTATTGGTATCGATCGTTTAGTGATGTTATTCACTAATACGCATACTATCCGTGACGTGATTTTATTCCCAGCGATGCGTCCACAGGCGTAATAGCATTTGTCGGCTCTCGTTAAGTGAGTTGCTGATATTAATAAAAAACCAGCCCGTGGGCTGGTTTTTTGGTTGTGAGGGCTAAAAGTGCGCATTGACCATTTGATAGGTTTTATAGCCTCCGGTGAGGTTGCGTACTTTAAAACCATGCTGGACTAACATGCGATAAGCAACATGGCCTCGTAAACCAACTTGGCAATACACCAGCAACTCTTTGTCTTTAGGGAGCTCATTGAGTCGCTCTCGAAGCTCTGGCAGCGGAATATTTATTGCCCCGTCAATTGAACCCACAGCGGTTAGTTCACCTGGATTACGAATATCGACAATGAGCTGCTGAGCGGTCAAGTTGTGTATATCTTGAGCGTGACATATGGCTTCATCACCTAGTAACACATTAGCGGCAACCATACCGGCCTGATTGACCACATCTCTTGCTGAACCGAATGGAGGCGCGTAAGTGAGTTCAAGATCGGCTAAGTCATATACCGTCATTCCAGCGCGCTGTGCGACAGCTAATACGTCGATACGTTTATCTACGCCATCAAGTCCAGCGGCTTGCGCACCTAAAATACGGCCTGTTTCTGGGCAAAATAACAGTTTTAAGCTAATTGGATGAGCACCAGGATAATAACTGGCATGGCTTGCGGTGTGCACATAGATTTTTTCAAATGGGATACGTTGCCTTAGTAAGCTTTTTTCATTTAACCCCGTTGAAGCAATAGCCATATCAAATAACTTACAGATGGCAGTTCCTTGAGTGGCACAATAGACCTTATTACCGCCCAGCATGTTATCTGCGGCTAATCGTCCCTGGCGGTTGGCTGGCCCAGCAAGCGGGATCAGTGCAGGGTTGCCTGTAACAAAGTCAGGTGTTTCAATCGCATCACCAACAGCATAAATATCGGGGTCTGAGGTTTGCATTCCAGCATCAACTCGAATGCCGCCTAGTTTACCTAATGCTAAACCGCATTCAGATGCTAAACTGGTTTCTGGTTTAACACCAATGGCGAGGATGACTAAATCTGTCCCTAAAGTATTGTTGTCACTTAATGCTAATTCTAAATGGTTATGGGCAGGCACTGGTTTATCATAATCATCGGTATTATCAGCTTCAGTGAGTTGTATAGGGCATTCGTTGACCGCTATTAAACCAGTCTTTAAGCGTAAATCCACACCGTTATCGACTAGCTTTTGATGTAGCATGTTGGCCATTTCAATATCAACAGGCCCCATCACTTGATCTGCAAGTTCGAGTAAGGTGACTTCCAAGCCAATATGGCGTAGTGCTTCAACCATTTCTAATCCGATAAACCCACCGCCCACTACAGTGGCATGTTTAGGCTTATGTAGCGTCAGGTTAGACAGGATTTTATCCATATCAGGAATATTGCGTAGACTATACACAAAATGGTTATTGATGCCGCTAATTGGTGGTTTAATGGGAGATGCCCCAGGGCTAAGCAACAACTTGTCATATGACTCTTGATATACTTCGTTGGTCATTACATTACGTACTGTGAGTTGCTTGGCTTTTCTATCAATTGCGACGACTTCATTAAATACGCGGACATCAACATTAAAACGAGATTTAAAGCTTTCGGGTGTTTGCAGTAATAGTGCATCTCTCGATTCAATTTCACCACTAATATGGTAAGGCAAACCACAATTGGCAAATGAAACAAACTCGCCTCTTTCTAACATAATTATTTCTGCACTTTCCGATATGCGTCTAGCTCTTGCTGCTGCCGATGCGCCACCGGCAACACCACCAATGATGACTATTTTAGTCATGGTCTTCTCCAATAAAATGAACAGTTAACGTAACGACTATTTCCCCGATTTACTCTCAAGTAACTTTTGGCAATCAAAGCAATGCCCATACATATTGAGGCTGTGGTGATGGATACTCATGCCATTATGTTCTGCTGCTAATCCTAAACGGAGTTCAATTAAAGGATCGATAAATTCAATTAACTTGCCACAAGTTAAACAAATTAAATGATCATGACGGGGCTTATTATTGAGTTCATAAATCGCACTTTCAGACTCAAATAACCGTCGTACAACTAAGCCTGCTCGCTCAAAATGTGCCATAATCCGATAGACAGTATTGAGGCCAATGGTCTCACCTTGTGCATTTAATCCCTGATAAATATTTTCTACTGTTAAATGCTGCTCATCGACTTGAGTTAAAAACTCAAGCAATTTACATCGTTGAATGGTTATTTTGAGGCCAGAGTCTTTCAATACTGCTTGCATTAGACTTACCTAAACACGTCGATACGTGTTAACTGTGTTTAATCTTCAGTTGATATTATTTGTCATCAACGCTTTAGCATTTATGAGACTATCAACCACCTTATACCGAGCCCCTTTCACCAAGTTTGCTAACGTTTGACGAGAGATATTCATTGATTTAGCGGCTTCTTGTTGCTGCATTCCCAGTAAATCAACTAAGCGCAAAGCCTCAATTTCATCTTCAGCAAGTTGCACCTGCTCTAACTGCGTCATTGGAATACCATTGGGCTTAAAACAGATGTTGGCTGCTTGGCCACATATGGTTCGGGGGATTTTGGGTCTTGCCATGTAACACCTCTTTATTGGCATATGCTATATATACTGAGTTTAGTTCATACATGCAAGATCTATTATTTATCTTAGTTTGATATATCAACAGATCTTTGAACTCACCCATAATTTTAAATATTCAATGAAAAAATTATACCATTATACTCAAACACTTTTATCACAAGTCTGTGGGCCGAAAGGTCAACATTGGATAACCCTGCTGCTTAATGTCATTTTGGTCTCTGCGATGCGCTTATCTGTGTCATTGTGTAAGCGAATGAATATTTGCCATGGCGTCTTCTAAATTTGAGTCAAATTGGCGTTTTCTCACGATTGAAATGCCTGATTTTGAGTCATTATCCAGATTCACTATTCAGATAATGAGGTTAATAGCGTTGGCGGCAACCTGTTAAAAAATGGCGATTTCAGGCACAATAGTCGTATTAAACCCATGCCAGTAATTATTTAATTATATACCGAATGGTATGGGTATTAGACGTGGTAGCAAACAAGGAACTCACATGACGCAGATAACCCTAACAACGCCCGACGATTGGCATCTTCATTTCCGTGACGGAGACATGCTGCGTGAAACGGTGCCAGCAACTGCGCGTTTATTCAAACGTGCCATTGTGATGCCAAACCTAGTTCCGCCAGTAACTAATGCAGAGATGATAGTGGCCTATCGTGAGCGAATTTTAGCCGCCCGTCCACAAGGCAGTGACTTTGAACCGTTAATGACCCTATTTTTAACTAATAGCACCAGCGCTCAAGATATTATTGACGCAAAAGCGGCGGGTGTTGTCGCGGGCAAATTATACCCCGCTGGCGCGACAACAAACTCAGATGCTGCAGTGAAAGCATTGGATGCGTTGTTTCCTATATTTGAGGTCATGGCACAACAAGGTATGTTGTTGCTGGTTCATGGTGAGGTGACCGAATCAGATATTGATATATTTGATCGCGAAAAAATATTTATTGATCGTTATTTACGCCGAATAGTAGAGGCTTTTCCGCAACTTAAAGTGGTGTTTGAACATATCACCACTAAAGAGGCTGCAGAGTTTGTGGCTGGGGCGCCGGCTAATGTTGCTGCAACCATCACTCCACAGCATTTATTATTAAACCGTAACGATTTGTTAGTGGGCGGTGTTCGTCCGCATAATTTTTGTTTGCCTGTGTTAAAGCGCAACATTCACCAACAAGCATTGCAAGCTGCCGTAGCTACGGGGTCAAGCAAGTTCTTTTTAGGGACTGATTCCGCCCCCCATGAAAAACACCGCAAAGAGTCTGCGTGTGGTTGTGCAGGGTGTTACAGTGCATGGAGTGCATTAGAATTATATGCCCAAGTGTTTGATAACTTAGGTGCTATAGATAAGTTAGAAGGGTTTGCCAGTTTTCATGGTGCTGATTTTTATGGCTTACCGCGCAATAGCGGTACTGTAACGCTCATTAAGCAAGAGTGGACAGTACCTGAAGAAATTATTTTGCCTAATGGTAACCCCATTGTGCCTTTTTTTGCAGGCCAGAAAGTGAACTGGAAAGTTAAGGTTTAATACCAATCCCATTAAATATCTGGTCAGTTCAGAGTCTCTCAGGTTTTTCAATTCAAGGCACATTGATGTAGAAATGGTTGTTGCCTTTTAAATCGATGTAACACAGAAGTGGAATACCTGAGA
>NZ_JBSQBN010000173.1:0-7338 GCF_053850585.1 Shewanella sp. A22 | reverse complement strand
AAAAGTCTCTTTGAAGTGGTCAATATGCATGGTGAGCTCCCGAAAAAAGGGAGTATAAGATCATAGCTAAATGTTAACGTCAAATCGTGTGTTAAGTTGATTGAAAAACGTTCACGATCTCGCCCTGCCCAATATCACTCAATCAATAAGTTGAGTTGGGCGTACTCTCAGGATTAACCTCACCATAAACCTCTTCAGGATCAACATCATTTATCAGTAATATTTCCCTAACAGTTTCAATGTGATCTAATATTTTTTGGTAGTTATCACCATATTCATATTTAGTCACTTCAATTGATTTAGGCATGTAGGTAAACGCAATTTTTAATGCATTTAACGCAGATTTACTCATTTTGTCGCTCATTGATAGAAATCCTTATCTAATTATTGGAGTTAATAACATTTCACTCACAGGTTAAAATAGATCGTTAGGGTAATACAAATAATGTGGCTATGCCGCCAAAATACAACACCAGCAAAATAACACTTTCTAAACCAATGTTTGCTAGCCCGTGACGCTCACGATAAATCAACCCCATAATTAACACACTTGTCATTAACATCGAATTGGCTAACCAGAATTGTTCTGCGCTGGTAATAGCAGCATAAATAGGGCCTTCTCTGTAGGCTACATCCGATGCTGCAATAAATAGCGTATCGAATGCATTACCGCCGATAATATCACCAACCGCCAAGTTTGGCGCGCCCATCCGAACTGCTGTGATGGCGACAACAAGCTCTGGTACTGATGTTGAGACTGCCGTAAACACGCCACCGACCACACTGTGTGATAACCCTGTTTTATCTCCTAGAGGTACAGCTAGTTGTGCGAGCCCCCACCCAGATAAAGCGACAATAGCCGCATAGCCAAGAAAGCTTAACCAAAGCCTTAAAAGATGGCGGCTACGATACTGATGCCCTGTAGGCTCTTGTGCTGTGTCGGCTGTTTTTCTCGGAAACCACATCGGCTTATGGTGCATACGGGACAACAAACGAACACCAAAAATATAGACAATAACAATAATAATTGTCGCTGGATGAATGGCAAATAAGCTGAGCGTCGGGAAAGTTAATGCCAATGCATGGATACTAAGTAAAGTAAGAAGAAAGGCTGACATAAATAGATTTTCAGCGGATGCAGCGGCATGTTCAAGGTTTGCTCGTTTGTATGCGATATCAGCTAAAGCAAGAAATGTTGTCTGTGCAGCAATGCCTCCTAAGCCGTTGCTTACAGCCAACTCAGCATATCCCGCAGCGGCAGCGGTAACGGAAGTGGTAATTCCAGACAGTGATGTTGATGCACCAATAAATACCGCCCCCATAAGTGCTTCACCTAAGCCCGTAATGTGGGCAAGGTCGCGGGCAGTTTTTGTCATCTTTATGCCAAACCAACCGATAATAGCTGTGATGCTAACGAAAGATATCAACACAAGCGTCAGCGACCAGCTGCTTGGATTTACTATCATATGAGCACTCCAAACATCCTGTTATGTCTCAATAATAGCAGTCAACAACCCGTTTTGAATACCGATAATTGAGCTAAACATAATAGATTAATAGCCCGTTTTCGCCCATATTTGTTTTTAACTGTGGTGTTATTGGCGGCGGAACAGACCACCCCAAAAACCATTTTCGCGCTGCACTTTATAGCTTATTTTAACGATTAGATATCATTTGCCATCCGCTTTTCAACAGATTAAATAACAATTTAAGTAAGCGATAGGCTAGCCAAAGTATCACTCCTATTCCACACAAAAAAACTATCAAAAAGAATGCATTTTCCGCAAATGAGTTTTCTTTTTTGGTTTTTTCAACCTTTGCTGATTTCCCCTGTGGTGTAGCGTCGGACGTGGTGACTTTAGCAGGGGTATCTGAAAGTGATGCTAGCTCAACCGAGAAATTATTTTGGTTATGGTCTAGCATGACGTTAAATTGGCGACTTTTGTACCCCCTATGACTGACCTCAACGAGGTATTTACCGGGGCTAAGTGGCATTGCAAAAGTATATTTCGGAACAATATTCATGATCCTTACCGTCGCAGTCTGTGGGACAGTGACAATTTCTAGAGGATACTTTTTTAACCCTTTTTGCCAAAACGTTAATTCAATCTTATGTTTACTTCTGTTTGGTACTATCACTTTTCGTTCGATAGTTTGTTTTTTATGATCTTTGGGTTGGGCTGTTAACCAATATGTTCCAGCGGCTAAAACGGCTTCTCGATTCATATTGAACCCTTTTGCATAACGTTTGCGAGAAAGCGTTACAAAATCAATATCTTTATAATTAACAATCTCTAATATACCGCGATTATTATTTGTCGAAACTAACGTGTACTCATTTTCTTTAATTTGATCTTTTATCTGCTTTAAACCTGGTAGCTTGGCCAGCTCCCCCGCAAACTCTTCAAAAATACTTTCTTTTACCTTACCTTTAATGGTTTCTTTAATATCAGCATATGCAACGTTTGAAATAGCGCTGATAAACAGAACAGCCCAAATTATTGAAATCCATTTATTCATCCGAACCTCCAATGATTTCCAACAAACCACTAGTGAGCTCAGGTACTGAATCACCCAATAAATTAATAATCATCATCACGGTATCCGTATCACCGTTATTTTGTATGTAATCACGAATAACAGCGTCAACAGCTTGTTTATTTTGCTCATAAAGCACTTTGCCACTACTAAGCATCAGCTCCTCAAGTGCTTCACCGCGCAACGCATCCTCAAGTGATTGAGCAAGTTGATTAGACTTTTCTGTTTGATGTTTAACATCAAAAGCTGTCTCTTTAGTGAACTCAATCATATGATTGTTAATGTTATCTTTGTTTAGTCCCATGAGTTGCGCAAACAAGGAACTCACATTAGACAAGGCCACAACCTCAAAAATTTGCTTTTCAACTTCAGATTTTGCAGGCATTTCACGTTTGGTGGGCCGACTTAAGTTACATACATTTGAATCTGGCAAAGTATAACCATTGCCAGTTGTCACCTCTGCGCCATCAACCACTAATCGCCAACTAAAAAACATCCCAAACACAAACCAAAGCATATGACCACCAGGAAGTTCTACTTTGTCCATGGTGATCGTTTTATGGGTTATATCGCCACCCCACATTGCTGCCATTCGTTCACCGTCTTTTCTATCTAAATTGCACATGTAGGTGAACTCTAAACAAACATCAGATTGGACTATACTGGCGTCTGATTGCGAATTAAATTGAACGATATCATCGCCAATAAAACGTTTTTTTCCTTGATTTAACACACTGACGAGCTGCTTTTCCAGTAATTGATTAGCAATGTTTGGCTCAGGATAGGTAAACCTTAAGTACTCGCGGCTATTTAATACATGGGGGTCAAATTTTGAAGGAGTCTCTCTATTTCGCGCAATCTCTAATAATCGATTTGCGTACTTTTCCATAAAGAGTTTAGGTTTTAATGCACTAGCGTTAGCAATAAAGTTCGCTACATCATCTGTGTCACTTAACACTTTTACATTATTAGAATGCTCTGCTCTTACCGTAATATTACCGTGACCAGAATTAACCACCGCACTTAACATCTCAAGAAATGGTGAGTTCAAACCATGTGTTGCATAACCTTGACGGTACATTTCCAATTTCAAGCGGCCACGCTGATCAATTGACTGCATCGCCTTAGCAGCCTTTTTCTCCATGGTCTTACAATGTAATAACCTTAGGGGATTACTACGGGACCATTTAATGAAGTTTTTGTACTCAGACTTAGTATCTGACTCAACGGCATTTTGCCACTTTTTATCGGTATGTCTATGACGAGATACATAGGATAGCAGCAGTAGAAAGGATAATAGCGTTCCTAAAAACTGACCAATACCTAAAGGGTAAGGTTCATATGGATATTGTTTAGCAAGTACAGTGGTGGTTTTGTCCGAGATGGGATAAGACGTTTGATAATCTAAAGAAAGTAATACCGGTGTTGCAAAGCTTTTTATGGGTAATAAGCGGTTTTCTTGCCACGCAAAAACAGTCTGAGCTTTACCTTGGTAAGTAAACGTTTTATCTGTATAAATTTGATATTTTACCGAGCCAAATGCCACGGTAATTAACCAAGCTACAGCACCAATCAAAACATAACGAGAAAAACGTCTTAGTTTAATGCGCCAAATAGAATTTGGCTTAGACTTGCTCAATTGTCGAATAAACATCCAACAAACAAAACAACCAAGAATAACAAGCTTTATCATTAGCACGTCCATGTTGTATGTGATTAGTATGATTAGTTAATAGATTGTTTTTGCTAAAATAAAACAAGGTTACTTTTTGCAATCACAATACCAGAATAGAAAAAATCATGCAAAAATTTGCATGACCATTTGAGGTTCAATCTCACTACATACTATGTCACATACTTTTTAAACTGTTAACATCGCTTTTTTCAACATAGATCACGCTAATTTTTATGGCTGTTTTACCTCATAGAATAACTCAGCAGAAAGGCTTGATATTAATCAAGTTGAAAACAAATAGTTGTTTTTATAACTTAATGTTTAAGCGCCGTGTCGGATTTTTCGTTATCGTCGTTCTCACTTTACGTCTTCAGCGCATTACTCTTAAACAGCTTAATTAGGTTGAGTTCTGGCTACTGAATAATATTGAGTAGACAAATATAATGGTTTAATGTTCTTCGGCTTTGTAACCAATTCTAAATCCGCCCCAATGCTTACCGTTAACGTATATAGGTGCCGACAAGTCGTGCATGACTTCACCAGTATCACGCTTATAAGTTTGCAATAAAAAACTTTCAGTGTTGCTTCCACACCGTTTTCCGGTTGGGTCATCAAAAATTCGCTTAGTGCGATTGCCTGCAAGATCTTGTTCTCGGTTTCCGGTTAACGGCTGAGAAAACTTAAGGTTGTGAGTAGGAAAATACCCTCTTACATCAACCGCTCCAGCGTAAATAATATCAGGATTATTTTTTAAAATAGCTTCTTGTATGCTGGGTAAATTTGTATCGGTAAAACGGTCAAAACCTGTGGTGAACTTTTGAGGGTCGGTGTTAGGAATAGGCTGGTAATTGGCGTCAAACAACTGTGCTTGAGTTAGTGAGCCTTTTATTATTGCCTTTTCAAAAAGCGATCCGATCTCGGCGGCTGTATGAAGTGCAACATTAGCAATAGTTGCATGCTTATCTGACAACTCAAAATCTTGTAAGTGACGAAATATTTGTTCTGCAAAACCACTAAGACTAAGCACGCGATCTGAAGCTTCAATCAAATCGGTATCAACCTTAAGTATTGAAGCCCCTATTCCTTCAATGTTTGCACCAATGCCATTAGTATTATCAACGGTAAAGCCGACAGTTTGATCCATTTGTAGCATTTCGCTTGCGGCACTGGCCATGCTTTCTTGACTTGCTTTGGTGAGAATATAGATTTCATTCATGCGATGAGAGAGTTTTCCACCCATGTCACTCACTCGTTGCATTGCTTGTACGGATTGAATGCTGTCGTCTCCAATTTCAGATAACAATGACTCAATACCTTGGGTTGCTTCGGCCGTTTTATGGGCGAGATTTCGAACTTCGTCGGCAACCACGGCAAAGCCTCGTCCCTGTTCGCCGGCTCGTGCGGCTTCAATGGCGGCATTAAGGGCCAACATATTGGTTTGGTCAGATAGTTTGTTAATGGTATCGGTGATACTGCTTATAGCGTTTGCTTTATTTTTAAGTTCGATTAGTAGCGCAGCTGTTGATTCAATTTCAATGGACAGACTACTTTGTTGCTCATCAACTTGTTTTATTTCGTTGGCGTAACTTGAAGCTTGTGTATTTGCATCCTCAACCAATAAACGCACTTTAGCTGATTGACCTAAAAGTTGTTGAGCGCCTTGCTCTAAGTGGCTCGCGCGTTCAGATATCTCTTTAACATGTTGAACTTGTAATCCCATTGCATGTGCTAAGTTTTCGATAAAAAACGACACTTCTGCCCCGCCAATCGCTATACGTGTAGCGGCCTTACTTATGCCACTGGCAAGATGTTCATCCTGCTCTGGAGCATCATGAGGCTCTAAGGTAATGCCTTTTTTCTGGGTCAACAGTAACGTAACAACGGAAGCTATGGCGATGAGAAATGCAAGAAGCCAATTAGGTAAGGTTAAATAACTCAATAGCAGTACTGAGGTAAATATCACTAATCCATTAATTAAAATCATTTTAGTTAACATGAATACTCCAATCCATTTTTATTCAGGTTATCACTCTCTATATCATTGTATGCTATCGACTTTGGTCTAAGTGAGTATCATTACCTCCATTTTCTGCAACCCTGTCGAGTTGACCATTAATGATTCGCTATTCAGTCGTTAAAACCGATATACATTATTAGGGACAAATAGGCCTTAACTAGCTTTTATTTCAATAACCTTGCACTGTTATTTTGTGTCTGTATATCACTGAATAAGCACAATGGTTAAGTTATACCAATCCTATTAAATATGTGATCTTTCAGCGGGAGTTAAAAGTGCTGTAGGCAAGGCAGATGATTGAAGCGAATAGTGATTCTATTTTGAAAGCATCTAACGAAGCTAAAGGACTTTGAGCCCCGCCAGAATGGAGTCTCTCAGGTATTCCACTTCTGTGTTACATCGATTTAAAAGGGAACAACCATTTCTACATCAATGTGCCTTGAATTGAAAAACCTGAGAGACTATGAACTGACCAGATATTTAATGAGATTGGTATTATCATCATCCCATAGTGAAGTTGTTTGGCTAATATCGCAATCTTATGAATATTTGATCCAATATAACGCCAACACCGCTAAATTACGGTATCCTTAGCCCAAATGTTCAACTGCAGCCCTCAAATGCCCTCCAATATCATTACTATGTTCACTGAGTCGTCAGATACTGCAGCGATTTCGCAAACGCTACCCTCAACAGAGCAACCTGCAGTGACCTGTTCAACTTGCCAAGCCTGCTGCTGTCGTTTAGAAGTGATGTTAATTACTGAAACAGGCGTGCCTGAAGAGTATATTGATACCGATTCGTGGGGCGGAGAAGTGATGCTCCGGCTCGATGATGGTTGGTGCGCGGCCTTAGACCGAGACACCATGATGTGTTCCATTTACGAAAAACGTCCGTTCATTTGCCGTGAATTTGAAATGGCAGAATATGAATGTATAACTGAACGTAAGAAATATTTACCTGAATAAATCACTGCAACAATGTTGTGGTTGAATTAGCCGGACACTTCAATAAAGGAATATAATAATGCCATTATTGAGGTGAATATGACTAAACGAATAAATAAACAATATCCAGATGATTTTAAAAAAGAAGCTGTCGCTTTGGT
>NZ_JBSQBN010000172.1:0-7521 GCF_053850585.1 Shewanella sp. A22 | reverse complement strand
TCAAAGTCCTTTATGCTTCGTTAGATGCTTTCAAAATAGAATCACTATTCGCTTCAATCATCTGCCTTGCCTACAGCACTTTGAACTCCCGCTGAAAGATCACATATTTAATAGGATTGGTATTATTGGAAAGGGGTTGGTTAAGATTGCTCTTCTACTTGAATTTGGCCCACTAATAAAACAGGAGATGCGTCAATTTCATCGGCATTCATCATTGTGGCAATCCGTTCAACTGCTGACAATAACTGACTTTGTTCCCACTCTTCCAAGTTTTGATAACGCATAATAAAATGTTCTTGTAACGGTTTAGGTGCGCTACTTAATAACGTTTTACCTGCATCACTTAACGATAAATGTACTTTACGCTTGTCGGTTTCACTGCGTGTTCTGATGACTAAGTTTCTTTTTTCGAGTCGATCAATAATTGTCGTCACAGTAGCGGCACTTAAATTAATTTCTTGTGCGATTTGTTTGGCCAGTGGCGCATCAAGTTGATCCACTTTTTGTATGACCATTAATTGTGGTCCAGTAAGACCCGATAGTTTATTTAATTGACGCGAATGTATATCAATGGCTCTGATCACTCGACGCAATGAAATTAATAGTTGCTCGTATTTTTCCATAATCCCCTCATTATTCATCAGGCACGATAACAGATTTAAGCTAATGACTCATGCTCAACATAAAAAAAACAGAATAATGTCCATGACATTATTCTGTTTAGTTATTTTATCGGCAATATTAGCTTATAAACTAAACGTTCGCGATACCGATAATACAGCGCGAGTATCGCTGGTGTCATAGTCCATGTTGGTATCTTCTACGGCTACGTTAAAATCAAAACCTTCCCAGCTTGTCATGTATTCAGCACGATAGTGGTTGTAAGCGTCATCGTCACCCCATGGCCACTTGTCTTCATCTAACGAGGTTGAACGGTCGACACTTACACGTATGTCATGCCCTTCTGCAATCGTAAAGGTATGTGCCGCCATCACAATATAATGGCCTGCATCAAGACCGAAATAGTCCCATGTGTACCAAAAGTTTAATTCACTTTGACCAAGTGATGAAGCATAACCAAACTTGGTGTACAACTCTGGATAGTAGTACTCATCTGAAGCATCGTCACCATGGTAAGTGTAATATGCTATACCGGCATCAACAGAGACCCTGTCAGTAAGCTCAAAATACTTACCAGCATAAAAATCAAGCTCTAGCCAAGTATCATCAGCGCTACCAAAATCAACGTTCGACGCCCAAGCCCCCACATACCAACCATCATCTGCAGCATAATCAAGGCTTGCTTGTAATGCTGGGCCACTATCTGTTTGGCTCACACCATTAAAGGTGTAGTCAGATGTAGCATTAATCGTAGTACTCAATTCACCTGCCATTACTGAAGAAGGTAAAGCAAATAATCCTATTAGGGCTAACTTTTTCACTGTTGTGTTCATCATGATTCCTTGAGTCTTTATTATTTATTTAGTCTGCTAATTCGATTTTAGTGAAATCGATTTTATTTTCTTTTGGAGAGCGTTCAATATCACTCACCTGTTGGTAATGCGATTTTAATATGTAACCGAAGCACGTTAATATTAAGGCAATTGCTAATGCTCCCACCCATTGGATTTGGAGAAAATCAAGCTTAAAGAGTAAGGTTAGGCCACTTAGTACAGCAACATTACCAACAATATAAGGGATTTTGCCAAGACGCTTAACGGTGAGGTTTAAGTTATCTGTGTATAAACGCACCAATGAATCAAGCGAATTAATAACAAATGTGATACCGACAATCACCATTGCAAGATTATAGAATCCACTAGTATCAATACCGTTTGCACTGTAGTAATAGAGTACAGTAAACCAAATTGCGATTGGAATTGAAGGGAATACCATCATGGCAATTAATACTTGATACGTTTTCATGCCACCAACAAAACGTGCTGTAAATTGACCAATCATAATGCTCCAAGCAAACCACCAGAATAGGTAAAATTCATGATAATCGTTTATTGGAAGCACAAAGTTATGGATGTTACCGAAGTAGTCACCGATTAATGCAAATGTCGTAAAGAATTCACCTACACTTGAGCCATCGGATAAGAATGCACCAGACCACATAACAGCAATCAATCCCAAGAATAACCATGTGCTGCCTAAACTAAGGTAGCGAACATAGCGAATACTCGTGCTTGAATACACTGCTGCGGCAATCACTAAAAATACAATTAAGTAGAAGCTGCTGACAACCGTTTCGCCATCACCTAATTGTGGTAAATACCACGGCAAATTTGTTAACAATAAATACGCAGTAAAGGCACAAGTACCAATAATCACCACATTATTAATAAACTTAATTAATGGAATTTCAAAATATTTTACTCTTGGTTCAATCACGCAGAAGTAAAAACAGGTTAAAAAGTAAAATGCCCATATTAGACATGCCCAAAAACCGAATTCAATCGCCAACGGATTACTGAACCCATACTCTGGACTTGCCACTAAGTCTGCATAACCGGCAAATTCAGTTAAGGGAAACATGATTAAACCGACATCAAGCCCGGAAGTGAACAAAATGGCAATAAAGGTAAATTTACGCACCGGTGTGACACCAATGCATTCCATGTTACCCCAACGATAAATCACAAATGCGATAGCGGCAAAAGTGAATAAAATGCCTATTGATAACCAAGTCGTCATTATTTAACTCCTTGGCAAATAGTGTGTGCAAACATAATGTTGGCTCCTTGTTGTATGTTTTTAATGCCATAGAACAATTTTTAAAGGCAAAATGCCCTCAAGCCTTAAGTATCGTACTGACGATAGTTAAATCCTGATAGATTGAACGTGGCTAAATTGGTCATTTACAAATCGTAGGTTGACCATCAACCTGTTGTTGATGTGTACCAATGGATACACATCAACTAATTACGGTTAATCAAGTTGTCTTTTGGGGGCTTGTAATCGTTGTGATGTTTGCCATTGTTCTGCAACGGTTACTTTTGCTGTATTTGGCGAAAGTGGCTTATTCCCCAAAATAATATCGGCAGCGCGCTCGGCGACCATTATCGTCGGGGAGTTCAAATTGCCATTTGGAATGGTCGGAAAAATTGACGAATCAACTACTCGTAAACCATTAATACCATGTACTTTTGTTTCCGAGTCGACAACCGCCATCTCATCTTCCCCCATCTTGCATGAGCAAGAAGGGTGGTAAGCGCTTTCTACTGAACTTCTAACAAAACGGTCTATTTCTTCATTGGTCTGTATTGCTAAGCCTGGTTGAATTTCTTCACCACGATATTCATCTAAACCCGGTTGATTAATAATTTCACGGGTTAAACGAACACACGCTCTAAAGCCTTCAATATCATCTTGATGCGATAAATAATTGAACTGAATTTGTGGGGCAACCTTGGCATCATTTGATACAACCGTTACTGCGCCTCGGCTTTTAGGTTTATTGTGGCCAATATGAACTTGGAAACCATGGCCAGCAAACGCTTCTTTTCCGTCGTAACGAATGGCAGCAGGTAAGAAGTGGTACTGTAAATCAGGCCACTCTAAGCCCGCTTTTGAGCGGATAAAACCACACGATTCAAAATGGTTAGTTGCGCCCAAACCTGACTTATTTAAAATCCAGCGAGCACCAATAAACAATTTGTTTAACGGATCAATTTTGCCATTAAGCGAAATCGGCTTTAAGCACTTAAATTGGAAGTAAAACTCCAAGTGATCTTGCAGATTCTGACCAACACCGGGTAATTGATGTACTTGTTCAATGCCTGCGTTAGCTAACGTGGTTGAATCGCCAATACCCGACAGTTGTAAAATATGCGGTGAACCAATTGAGCCTGCAGATAAAATCACTTCTTGATTGCAGTTAACATCAATTAACTTGCTTTTACGTTCGTAACGAACGCCGACAGCCGTTTTGCCTTGCATAATCACTTTATGTACAAGTGCATGAGTAACCACGGTTAAATTCGGGCGTTTCATTGCTGGGCGAAGGTACGCATTTGCCGTAGACCAACGCACACCGTTTTTAACGGTCATGTGCATTGGGCCAAAGCCTTCTTGCTGGCTGGCATTGTAATCATCAGTGGCTAGGTAGCCGGCATCGACACCAGCATCAACAAAAGCTTGATATAACGGGTTTTTCATTTCATTACCGTTATTAACCGCTAATGGCCCCTTATCACCACGATAATCATTTCCGCCAAAAGACCATGTTTCAGCTTTTTTAAAGTAAGGTAGGCAGTGAGCATAATCCCAATCTTTTGCACCGGCCTGTTGCCACTCGTCAAAATCACGCGCATGACCACGTACGTAGACCATGCCATTGATTGATGATGAACCGCCTAACACTTTGCCACGCGGGCAATGCATACGGCGATTGTCCAAATGTGGTTCGGCCTGTGTTTCAAACTGCCATGCATACTTTTTAGTATTCATTGGAATTGAAAGGGCTGTTGGCATTTGGATAAAAATGCTCTTGTCGCTGCCACCGGTTTCAAGTATCAGAACTTTATTGTCTGGATTTTCCGTTAAGCGGTTGGCTAATACACAACCTGCGCTACCGGCACCAACAATAATATAATCGTATTCATGGGACATTTGCGTAGACATTAATTGGGTCACTCCTAAAATGGGCTTTCAAGTGACTGCATACCAACGTAAACAGCTTTTATTTGGGTGTATGCTTTTAATGTTTCAGAGCCATTCTCACGACCAATACCAGACATCTTGTAACCACCAACCGGCATTTCTGCAGGAGAGGCGCCATAAGCATTTATCCAACAAATTCCGGCTTGCATTTGATGAATAACGCGATGCGCGCGGGTAATGTCTTGCGTAAATACCCCCGCGGCTAAGCCTAGGTGAGTGCTATTGGCGCGGTTAACAACTTCATCTTCATCTGCAAAGGTAAAGACTGACATCACAGGGCCAAATATTTCTTCTTTCGAAATCGTCATCTCATCGGTACAATCGGTAAACACAGTCGGTGCAACAAAAAAACCATTCGGTGCATTGTCAGGCGTTAATGCTGTTCCGCCGGTTAATAAGGTGGCGCCTTCTTTTTTCCCGATTTCAATGTAGTCGAGTACTTTTTGTTGATGGTCGCGTGAAATTAACGCACCAAAATTAGTGTCAGGGTGCATTGGGTCACCGCAAACGATGTTTTGTTCAGTACGTTCTTTTAATCGTTCAATAAAGCGTGGATAAATCTCTTGTTGCACAAAAACGCGAGTACCATTGGTACACACTTCACCTTGAGTATAGAAATTCGCTAGCATTGCTGCTGACACTGCATTTTCAATATCGGCATCGTTAAAGATAATCAATGGCGACTTTCCGCCCAGTTCCATGGTCACTTCTTTTAGTGAGCCCGCAGCAGCAGCCATCACTTTTTTACCTGTTCCGACTTCACCTGTAAATGACACTTTAGCGATATCTTCGTTGGTGGTTAACCATGCACCAACTCTACCGTCACCTTGAACAACGTTAAACACGCCATCTGGCACACCCGCTTGAGTGAATACTTCAGCTAAACGTATTGCGCCACGAGGGGTTTCTTCTGAAGGTTTAAAAATCATCACATTTCCGCAAGCAAGTGCTGGAGCCGCTTTCCAACAAGCAATTTGTAGCGGGTAGTTCCATGCGCCAATACCAGCACAAATACCTAATGGTTCACGACGAGTATAATAAAAATCAGCTCCAACAGGTTGCTGATTACCTTCAATGCTTGGGGCGAGTCCGGCAAAGAACTCAATTGAGTCTGCGCCAGTAACGATATCGACAACCGAGGCTTCTTGCCATGGTTTACCAGTATCCAATACTTCGCCAGCGGCAAGGTCATCATTTTGTTCGCGCAATAGGGCAACGGCTTTTAGTAATATACGACTACGTTCTATTGGGGCCATCGCGGACCAAATGGCAAAACCTGCTTTGGCACTTTCTATAGCAGCTTTCTGCACAGACTCTGTTGCCACCTCAACTAAATAACTCACTTCTCCTGTAGCAGGATTGATCACTTCAAATGTTTCGCCGCTACCATTTGACAGATATTTGCCATGAACATAATTTTGATAAACAATTTGGGATGACATTAATTAACTCCGTTGTGCACGATCACTGCTTCTATAAAGGCTTTAGACAATATTTGGGCTTGCTTAAAATCTTCTGTTGGGGTGGTACTCAGCGCACTACGTAACCAAAACCCATCAATCACTGCTGCGGTTTGTTTAGCGGCATTGACTGCTGCGGCATTGGGTAATAATTGTTTAAACGAGAAAAGTAGGTTGCTGTATAACCGCTGACTATTAATGTTCTGTAATCTTGCTAGTCCAGGATCGTGCATCGCTTGAGACCAGAAGCTTAACCATGTTTTTGTTGCAGCTGTTGAACGTTGTAATTCGGTGAAATTTGCTTCCACAATCATCGAAAGCCGTTCTATTGGGGTCAATTTTTTACCCAATGTTTTAGCCAGTAATGCGTGCTTTAATTCTTCTAATAGATATTTCTGCGTAGCTTCAATTAACCCTTGTTTACCACCAAAATAGTGGCTGATGATCCCTGATGACATGCCCGCCAAACCACTAATGGTATTAATCGTGGTGTTCTGTAACCCATGACGTTCGACTGACATTAGCGTGGCTTCTATCAGCTGTTGTTGTCTGACGTTTTTCATTATAGGTCTTGACATAAATGGCTTCCGTTATCAGTCTTAAGAGTTATTAATTGAACGCTCAATTAATAACGATACTAATGATTAGTGCTGTAATTATCAAGCGATAACTTGATATAGATCATGGCGCAAGCATTATTAAATGGGGTAGGCGGCATAAGGGGTGGTGTAACTTACTGTTTTAAAAGAGGTGTTAAATTTGTTATGTCAAGGTAGGGATATTACTGGTGGTAGGATGATTTTGCCTAAAACGATTACAGCTGCATCTATTTTTTGGCGCTATAAACAGGATGTATTTTGGGGATATGGCTTTATGGTGAATTATTCCGCACATTTATAGCCTCAACATTTATGTTGTTCGGCTGAATATTTCAGTATTAGCGCTAAAAAATTGCGTATTATCCAAAGGAGAAGTGTTCATTAATACGCTTACATATGTTTAATGAATTACTCATTGCTTAGCCGTGTGGATCCATCAATAATTTAAGATAAAGCGTAACCACGATATAACCTTGAAACTATATTCATTATGATATCAGTGCAATTTGACAAGAGAGAGATTGATGAATGCTTCAATGATGATGTGGAGTGTATTATTTGGCGCCATTGGTATGGGGTATTTTGTTTATGGCAAACGTCAACGCGCAATAGTTCCTCTGTGTATTGGTTTAGCGTTAATTGTGTTTCCTTATTTTGTCGCCAGCGTTACCTGTTCTGGTCAACTCCAACCGGACACTTTTCTAAAAGATATTTCAAAATCTATCGGTGACTGATCAGCATTTGCCGAGTGCAGTCGCTCTAGATTGTAATATTTCATATATTTAGCTACATCA
>NZ_JBSQBN010000171.1:0-7631 GCF_053850585.1 Shewanella sp. A22 | reverse complement strand
GAATCGACTTCAATCAGAAATTACCTTTAAGAAAGGAGTAAGAGCAAAACAAATGAAGGCCAATCGTAATCCCGACTACCTTGAAACGGTCATATTTGGCAAGTGAATTTTCATGCTCTTGCCCTGTGTACGACCATAATAAAGTTTGATAAAAATTATGGTTGTCATGAACGGTAATACCGCTATTGTTTGATAATTTATCTGAGGACGAATATCAGTTTCTGATAATTAAGTTTGATCATTTTCAAACTCACTTTTGGACAAGAATCATTTAGTGCTTAGGCTCTAAACTATACCGCTCACATTATCATTACTAATGACGATCTTAAGAAAGCGGCTTTATGTTCATTAAGAGATGGATGGATCTTAGTTCACTCTCGAAACAAGAAGCTAACCAAAAATAGGTTAGGCGTTCTAAATGAACCGCCCTGTACGGAGCCCTATACAGAGTGGTGTAAATTCATTTAAGCTAACGCTCAACTATTGGGCTGATAAAGCTTGGCTAAAATTGTGTAGCGAAGCTTGTTAGCCTATAACAAACTTAACTTATTCTATAGTAACAATAAACTGCCTAAAGCACCGATCTACTTGCGCGCCTTTAACCTCATTTCCGTGACAGAAAAAATTATATCCATTTTCAACTTCTCGTCCGTCTTGTAATACAAACTTATGAGGTTTAGCGCACATTTTGTTAGAACACTTTACGTAAGTATGCACATTAAGTTGTTCGAATGTATGAGTGCAAATTACCTCATTGCAATTCATCTCTGTAACAATATAAGTCAAAATAATTCCCTCAGTTAATAGTGAGCACATCAAAGCGTATCGGCAACAAAACAGCATCCCGATATTAAAAGAAATCAAAACGTTCCTCGACACCAACGTGAACAAAGTGGCCAAAGATAGCTAAACGGGCATCGCCATTCACTACATGCTGAATCAGTGGAAAAAGCTGACGATTTACTGCACCTGTGATGAGCTGTGTATCAGCAATATCTTAGCTGAGAATGCTATTCGCCCGTTCGAGGTTGGGCGCAAAGCCTGGCTGTTTGCGGATACCCCGCAAGGGGCCCATGCCAGCGCGGTATGTTACAGCATCGTCGAAAGTGCAAAACATAATGGCCTTGAGCCATATCAGTATCTTCATGATTTGCTGACCAAGCTGCCATATGCTAAAACAGTGGAAGAAATAGAAGCACTGCTGCCATGGAGCATCAACAAGGTCGAATGATCGCATCAGCTGTCAAGCATGCGGAATATTGAGCGCTTACATAATTTCTAAGGTTTTCGAAACTTTCCACCAACGGTAAACAACACCAACAAATGCTGACCAAAGAACTAATTAAGCAACTTGAAACCCATTAATTGATACAAAGAAACCTTTGAACTTATTGACCAATTTTAATTTTTAATTTTTGAGAAGTGTTTTTTTACTTTCACAATTTCATCAAAGATATATTTAAATTTATCAAAATTAATGCTTGATTTACCTGAACGCACAATTTTAGTGGAAAAAACATGTTTTCCGAAGTGTTTAGTATCATCAAAATGGTTCGCTGTTGAAAAAGTTTTTCCATTGATAGTTTTACCGAGAGTTGCAGCATCAAAAAGGTCCTCCATTGCTGAATCTTTTCCTCCAGCATTTAGAGGTGTCAGAATAAGGTACAGATTATGGAACAAGTGAATAAACCCGCTTCTTTTTAACGTTGCTATGTCATTGGGACATGATTTAACTTTTTTAACTAAATGGTTTAATAATTCTTTAGGACCTGTATCATTATCAAGCACTAAGATTACTGGATTTTTCGCTTTCTTGCTTTCATAGTATTTTAAATCATCAGCATATCTTTGAACAAATCTTACAAATGGTGTCGCACCATCACCAAGATCGAGTAAATACATAGTTTTACGATTTAAATTAGGGAACTTTAGCTTTGGTGAATACTTTGCTTTAGCTGATTTAGGGTTAACTAACTTAGGGTAAGTAGTTTGAAGGCGACTTAAAGCACTTTTTAAATAAACATTATCTGTTTTCCCTTCGGTTAATATCGTGGGATATTCATTTGCAAAAAAGTGCTTATATTGCAGAAACCTTCCATAGACAACTTCTCGTGAATTAAGTTTGCCACGAAACTTATTTAGACCGTTGTGTACCTTAGGTTCGAATTTTGGCTCAGGGTGATTCTTATTTTCTAGGTTATTATAAAAGTCGACCGAATCGATAAACGTCAATCGACCTTCTAGATCTGATAAATGGCCATCTCTAAAAGAATCATCTTGTTCGGCAACTTGAAATTTTCCTGTTTTGAATAGAGAGTGAGCCATCGCTCTAGTTGTACGCCAATATTCTGATTTAACACTGACCTTTTTATTTACAACTAAGCCGGTTGCTTCCTGCCTAGAATCTTTAAATTGTAACCTAGTTTTTGTGGGGTTTACTGCAAACCCTGCACGCCTTATCTCACCTAATACTTTTGAACCTAGTGTTATATTTTCAACGTCTTTAACAATGGCTGTTGGAAAAGTTTTTTTCCTAGTAGAAAAAGTTATGTCATCAGCATATCTTGTATAAGAACACCCATTTCTTTTAGCTAACTTTGACAGTTTAATATCAAGACTGTTAGTTATGAGATTAGCAATCACTGGAGAGCAAGGACTGCCTTGAGGCAGAGTGTCTTTGTAGCAAGCTATTTGAGCAATAATGGTTGCTATATGCGGATCTAATTTAAAGTCTCTATTGGCAATAAAATATCCACGAACTCTACCAAAATTGAAGCTTCCAAAAAAATCAGCTAAATCCAAATTCAATACATTTTTTTTGTTACGATGGATACGAGCATTTGTAATTATGGATCTTTTTCGTTCAAAGCCATGTGAAAGAGTGCATTCAACTTTATTATCAAGATGAATAACCGCTTTACAATCCAATAGTAAATCTGACAATTTACGTTGTAGGTCTTTCAGCTCATCTGATGGTGCACTGATTGTTCTGACACCACCTGATTTTTTAGTAATATCGAATTGATGATAGTGCGAATTTACGTGTGACTCTACACCAGGTTTATACAAGGTTCTGGTAAGAAAAGCAGCTGAAACGCCCAATATCGATGCTAATTGAGGTTTTGTTTTAGCTTGTTTAAGTAATAAATAGTTTCTTCTATGAATCAAATTACACTCTTTAATCGTTAAAGCAAAAAAGTAGCTCACATGCACTCTTACGCGCCGCTAGCGAGTAATTCAGGAAAGCAATATGGAGCAATCCGAGAAGGCGAGTCACTTGGACCATGTTGTCACAGGTTGCGAAACGCAACCAACAAATCTGCATGTGAGCCAAATCCAATGTACAATAAGAGTTAACTTTTTGAAAGAAAAAATATTTAAAAGAAAAACATGCCAATATTGATACTTTTGGTAGGGCAAATGTATTCCAACAAAATCTGAGTGGAGTATTTACTCCAGCCTGTTTTGGGGCATAAATGTGCCAGCAGTATTCGACTGGCACGCCTTTGCACATCAACGCGTTATTAAGCATGCTCAAACTTACTTGATCAATTACCTCTTTTAACTTGCTCAATTTGCAGAGAAGCTTTTAGGCGGGGAGTGTCAGCTGAGTCGCTACAAAAAGTTATTCTTATCCTCTATTGTCTGCGATGGCTTAACACGATGACATTACTCATATCCACTGGTTGAGGCTTTAATGCCCACTGTTGCCACTGGTTAACAAATTCTTCATTAGGGAAAAAGTGCTCCTTCTTGTGCTTACTATTACGAGGAAACTGACCTGAAAATAAGTTAAAGCCAAGTAGATCAACATCTTCAAGTAACATTCCATCTTCATAGCAGTGACGTTCAAGATGCCAATGAACGTCATTTAGGTGAGCTTGCACGCTACGGTCACTTCGAGGGTAGAAGGCACAGTCATTAACTTCTCTGTCATAATGGTCAACACAGTTCTCTACCTCGACCGTATCAACACCGCTTTCATTGGCTAGACTGTGAAAACACGCCTTTAGCATTGGCTCAAAGGTATTGAGAAACTGATAAATATCACCTTTCTTTCCTGCTAGTACTGTTATACAAAAACGACTTTGATAATCCATCGCCATTAAGTATCTTTTGCGTTTAATGGATACACAATGTAGTACCCACTGCCATTGAAATTCACCATTGTTGTCGGTATCAACACCGTTTGGAAAAACAGGCGTTTCAATCGACTCTGCGATGGTTTTATGTGGCGCAGGCTCTAGATCTGAAACCTTTTGGCCTTGACGTGTAACCGTAAAAAACTCTACTGCGGCTTTGGTGAAGTTAAAAACTAACATTTCGTATTACCTATTTTTGATAGTACATCACCATCGTCATGGTGTTCTATTTTTACTCGCATTACATGATCACTCATACTAAATATGAGGAATATTTTATGGTTTATCGCATTATAATAGTTTAGGCAATGAGGAAACTGAAAAATGTTAGGGAAAGCAGCACTGAATTGGAATGGGACATAAGTAAGCTAACATTTTATTTGTTCTCATAGCTCAAAATCAGTAGAAAATGCAAAAAGCTAAATATGCTTTGATGTCGTTGTGGCTGCTTATATCCATTGTTGACCAATGCGATTTCTAAAAAACCATTACCATCATGGTTACCTAAGTAGAGTCCTTGATCCTCTTTTGCAAAAAAAAAGTTTTTAGGATTAAAACCAAAATCTGAGATTGTTTTTTTCCACCGAATTTCAATGTGCTTTGACTCTTCAATAGTTAAATCGGCCCTGTAAAACGTGAATACTAAATGCCTACCCTTTAAGCCTAAAAGTTGACAAAAACGCATAAACATTCTTGATAATGTTGAGTCCGGACACCTCAACTCATAACCTTTACCTGGTACGGCGTATTTTAATATTTCCATGCTCAACCTCACGTTAGCTAAGGTTAACGGTTCAACCCCTATACTCTTATCGAATTTGTCGCAAAGATACATAAATACTTTACTGGATTTAGCAACAGTTGCATCAGCTTTGGCAACATATTCGGCATTATGTAATCTTGGAAAGGCTGGGATCAATGGAAGTCGCTTACCTATGCGCGGGTAATGTTGATGTATTTGCTCAGCATTATTAAGTAGTTGCTGTAACTCTTCGAGTGGAACATTGTAATATTGAGAAGACTCGATAACCGAGCTGACTTTCAAGGCGTTCAGTGCACGAGCCCAAGTCATGCTGCTTATCTCAATATTTGGTTTTATTTCTTTGTCATACGTTGAAAATGTTGGCACCGATAAGGATGACGTTAATGGTGCAGGCTTTATTGCTAATTTCGCTTCTGTATCTCGAGTGTAATAGTTTAACCTTTCAGCCAAACTTAAGCCCGACTCTGGTTCTAGCCAAGATACTCGCCCAACACATTCTGAAGTAAAATACTTAGTTAACGTAAAGTAAGGCTTTAAGTCTAAGTAGTACAAAATATCTTTAAGGTGTAAATAGCTATTTAACGTTGATTGAACATCTTTATGCCCCATCAGATGAGCCAAGATGAACATTTTTTTACGGCTATTCATATTAAAGCGTAATCTGCTTTGTAACCGTTGTAGGTAATCATCATCGAATATTTGATGACCGAATATCGTTAGTTGTACACGCCCCTGCTTTATGGTTCTTGGATTTAAGCGGCACCAAGACCAATTAGCAAAACTATGACGAAGATGATGAATTCGTAAAGTGTAGTCTTGAGTAAAGTGACGGATTAAATCTGTTATTAACTCATAAGCCTGATTGACTCGAGTCGCATCTTCAAACAATAGCGCCTTTTTGTTTGCACCTGAGTGTTGCTGTATTTGATATCGCACCCGTAACTTTTCAATGGCTGTCTTTGGCCAAAGCGCATCTAATGGTAATTCACGACGAGCAGAAGTCGTTTTCAGTGAGCGATGCTGATTGGGTCTAACCGAAAGCTGCACATAGTCAAATGCATCTTTGGCTGGCGTATTGACTGCAAATGAAAAGTCAGCCCAGGTTAATTTTGCAGCTTCATTCCTTCGCAAGCCGCTGTAAAAGCAAAAACATAACAAAAAATAAGCATATTGATAGATAAGACCATCATGAATATGATCTAAAAAATATTTCAATACTTCATCAATATGACTTGGTGAAATTAAATTCGCGTCAACTTCACTAGAACTACCAATAACATCGATATCGGATAGGCAGAGATCTCGAACTAAATTTGTTTCTATTAAAAACTGTGCAAAATAATACACATATTTTTTTCGTTGGGCTGAGGTAAAAACGTCAGAGGATTCATTCAGTTTATTAGCCCAATCCTCTCCCGATAATAACCCTATATCGCACGTACTAAATACGACGAGAAACGGATTGCTCAAGCTTTTGACATAATCCACTGCAGTGGCCAACTTTAATCGGCGCTTGTAGGTACCTCCATTTTTTAACAGTGAGAATAACCAAGAGCATAGCAGCCAGAGGTAAGGATTGGCGGTGACATCTAATGACTTAAGCTTTTTACTTAAAGTATCTAAACATGCTGATCTTGATGTTTTCTTGCTTAAAGCTGAATAAATGCCATCTAGTTGTTTTAATGTGGCATCAATATCGATAAAGCAATGGTTTTTGTTCGCCACAAGTCGCCATGGCTTAAATTCGTTTGTGCCTAAATCACTTGCCCCTAACAAATGCGGCTCGAAATGTAAGCATGCTTTATCAGTTAAAATCCGTATAAAAGCATAATCTGCTAATGCTTGGCTCATACTGGGTAAAAAATACATTTGATACTGCACTGGTCCTAAATGCAGTATGTTATAAATTTTTCGAAGAGTGCATAGTTGAAGCATTGATAGATCTGACCAATCAAACTCAGATGTCGTGTTTAAATACTTTACAATGCAAGCTTGGATTTTTGATACACTTTGTTTGACGTTAGCCCATTGTTGTAATGCCATTACTGCAACATCACTTAAAATGTATCGTGATTGAGCAGTTGTTATCTGCTGTTTTTGCCAATAACAAATTCCGCCGACGTAAAACACATCCTGTGGATGTTCAAGAATAGACATAAGCTCTTGAGTATCGCTTACGTTAACGGTTAAATATACCAACAGAGCAGAACGACCTAGTTTTTCGTTATTAGATAGAGCTCTATTTGGGCTAATTAATTCTTTATCGAGTAACGAGAAAAGCATATCAACAATTGGCAGCTGGACGAGCTCAACTGGCGATATAATGGGTTTATCTCGTTTAAGAGTAATAATCGACGGTATGTTAGGAGAATCAATACCATGATGCTTTTTGGCATAGTTGAGTATTGACTGCAAAATCAACAACTGCGTTTGCTTACTCAACACCGCTGGTTTAAGTTGCGCAATTAATGCCTCTAGCTCAGCAGGTAAAATTTTTGTTTCCGATAGGATGATTCGTTTTTTTAAATGCCCAAGTAAATTGTTATAAGATTGATAAAAATCCTCTTCAACTTTTCTTAAAGCATCTTCTTCAGCTTTACTTTGAGTATCATCTTCAGCTTTGCTTTGAGTATCATCTTCAGCTTTGCTTTGAGTATCATCTTCAGCTTTGCTTTGAGTATCATCTTCAGCTTTGCTTTGAGTATCATCTTCAGCTTTGCTTTGAG
>NZ_JBSQBN010000170.1:0-7647 GCF_053850585.1 Shewanella sp. A22 | reverse complement strand
AACACATTCCCACCATCCATGGCGGTCAGATACTGGAGGTAGAGTAACGCAGGAGCTTGTTACCGAGGATCACTATTCGCTTCAATCATCTGCCTTGCCTACAGCACGTTGAACTCCCGCTGAAAGACAACATATTTAATAGGATTGGTATAACACCAGTGAAAATAAAGTGATATCCCCCACATTAACGTGAATGGTTAACCCATCAAATTGGCTTGGTTATTTTAATGATCACACGACGGTTAATTTGGCGTTCTTGAGTAATATCATTAGCAGTAACATGACGTTTTTCACCATGACCTTCAGTGTGAATACGGTCTTTAGGTATCCCACTAGCAATCAGTATATCTTTCACTGAATTCGCACGTTTATCTGACACTCTTTGGTTAACTGACCGACCACCATAACTGTCGGTATAAGCATCAATCAATACTAACTCAACTTTAGGATCATAAGACAAATAACGCTGCACTTTTTGCAATTGCAATTTAGAAATACGCGTCAACTCCACCCCACCTTCTTGGTAATTTAAAACGGTAAACGCAATATCGTCAAAACTATATGGCAATAAACCCGCTAAACAAGCACGAAACTCTCGGTATTTACCCGCAAAATTGGCCGAAGATAATCCAACGGCAATTTTAGCGCTCTGATTATACCAGTCAGCATAGTAGAAAGTGGGTTCCATTCCCTGGCTTAATTCATTCAACATAGACCATGCAGCTTTCTTAGGCACTTCTCCATTGAACTGTTTGCTGTAGGCGAGTTGAGTAATTTCTTTAGAATTATACCCAGGGCGCCAGCTGGGTGCTCGGCTAATTAATGTCGCTTTAGTTACTGCATC
The DNA here is from genome assembly GCF_053850585.1 of Shewanella sp. A22. Lineage (NCBI taxonomy): Bacteria > Pseudomonadati > Pseudomonadota > Gammaproteobacteria > Alteromonadales > Shewanellaceae > Shewanella > Shewanella sp. A22. The sequence continues at coordinate 6,803 of NZ_JBSQBN010000170.1, read as the reverse complement.
CGGTTTTAACCACATGTCTAACGTAAAATGTAAGTTGAGCTCTTTGCCTGCATTACTGGTAAATACAGCACGTCCATAATCTGGAATATCATGCTCAAGACGGCATTCTATTGGGTTATTCTCGCCGATCCGCCAAGCTGAGTTCTCCAGTGACGCGACATAGTGCCTCAGATCAGCATTAGCCGCTGAGCATAGAAACAAACTTGTAAGAACCATCAGTTTTCGCCACATAAAACCACCCTTTTTACCCGATTACCTTTTTAATATCGGCAACTAAGTCAGTTCCTTTAGTAAACAATTACGTTTAATCGATGATAAAAACCGCAATCAAACATGACACTGCGCTTGAGTTTGCGCATAATACTCGGCTTACATCATTTGCACCGATAAATGATAGCTATTGAGGATAAAGACTGTAATGACTGATATTTGCGACGCTAACAAGTTTAAACACCGCTTTCGCGGCTATTTCCCTGTTGTTATCGATGTCGAGACTGCGGGGTTTAATGCCAAAACAGATGCGTTGCTTGAAATTGCCGTCAGCTTATTGAAAATGAATAATGATGGGGTCATTGAACTTGATAGAACACTGCATTTTAATATTGAACCGTTTGAGGGCGCAAACCTAGAGCCTGAAGCGTTAGCTTTCAATGGTATCGATCCTACCAACCCGCTTCGTGGTGCCGTAGACGAAAAAACCGCCTTTTTAGAAATTTTTAAACAAGTCAAAAAAGCGCAAAAAGCAGCAGATTGTACTCGCTGTATAATTGTTGCTCACAATGCCGCTTTTGATTTAGGTTTTGTTAATCAGGCTATTGAACGTAATAGCTTGAAACGTTCCCCTTTTCATCCCTTTGCAAGCTTTGATACCGCAACGCTTGCAGGTTTAGCAATAGGTCACACGGTGTTAGCCAAGGCATGTAAGATGGCAGGAATCGATTTTGATAATAAAGAAGCACATTCTGCATTATATGATACTGAACGCACTGCAGAATTATTTTGCTATATTGTAAACCGTTGGAAAGCCCTAGGTGGATGGCCATTAATAAGTGCTGACGCTAATAATGAAGAAACGGAGTAGCGATTTATCAACGACCAATAAAAAAGCTGCCTAGGCAGCTTTTTTATTGAATTAAACACTCACGGCATTATAGCTTTGAAGAGTTATCTTTTAAGTATGCAGCAACACCTTCAGTGCTCGCAGTCATGCCTTTTTCGCCTTTTGACCAACCTGCAGGGCATACTTCACCATGTTCTTCATGGAACTGAAGTGCATCGATCATACGTAACATTTCATCAACGTTACGGCCTAATGGCAAATCGTTAACCACTTGATGGCGTACTTGACCTTCTTTGTCCACTAAGAAAGAACCACGGAAAGCGACTCCGGCTTCTGGATGTTCAACATCATATGCTTTACAAATTTCGTGTTTTACGTCAGCAACTAGAGTGTACTTAACTTGGCCAATACCTCCCTTGTCTACCGGAGTATTACGCCATGCATTATGAGAAAACTGTGAATCGATAGAAACACCAATGACTTCAACACCACGTTTAGTAAACTCTTCCATGCGGTGATCAAATGCAATAAGCTCTGATGGACATACAAAAGTAAAGTCAAGTGGGTAAAAGAAAATAACCGCTGGCTTACCTTTAATTGCGGTAGCAAGGTTAAATGTGTCAACAATCTCACCAGAACCAAGTACGGCTGCGGCGGTAAAATCTGGGGCTGGACGGCCTACTAATACGCTCATTATCTATCTCCATTTAATGGCTTAAACACTCAACAACGATATCATCATTTGCTAACTGTGATCGACTTAGCATTTTCTATATCGTTGGGACTTATATCAGTCGTATACCATACATCTAATTTAGCTGATTTATAAGTCATTTCAGATGAAAATTGGTTTACCTGCTGAAAAATAAAACATGCAGCCTCACTAAAATCAGTTTGCTACATATAGAAGCAATGACTCAGTAAATGTAACGGTCTTTAATAGGGGGTGATTGCCTATCATATTACAGTAACCTTAACGCTGTAATCGAAGTGATGGTTAACCGGAATAGATATGTTGGTACAGGCTTTCGAGTTCCACTCCCCCCCCAAGCCCTCGCAAATTGAATAACATCAACGGAAAAGTAAAATACCAGAAACTTTATTGGCAACTAATACTAATCCTATTAAATATGTGATCTTTTCGCGAGAACTTATAGTGTTGTAGGCAAAGCAGGTGTTTGAAGCGAATCATGATGCTCGGTAACAAGCTTCTGCCTTACTCTACCTCCAGTATCTAACCGCCATATAGGTGGGAATGTGTTATTTTTTATGGGAAAAAATAGACCATGCAGTCGTATTTTGAAAGCATCTAACAAAGCATAACGTACTTTGAAACCCGCCAGAATGGAGTCTCTCAGGTATTCATCTTCTGTGCTGCATCGATTAAAAGGGAGCACCCATTTCCGCATCCATTCGCTTAAATTGAAAAACCTAGTAGACGATGAACTGACCAGATATTTAATGAAATTGGGATAAATACTTCTTGAAATGGCTATAACAGCTCATTATTGACGTAGAAATAGCCATAAATCTGCAAAATAATGATATACGCTGGACAAAGATACTCTAGACAGTCAAGAATAGCCGTCTCACTTACTTTTTATGAATTATAATTATGAATGCGGTTGTTATCGCGGTTTGCTTAATGTTGTTTTTAAGCTTTATTCGAATTAACGTTGTTGTGTCGCTAACCATTAGCGCGGTTGTAGCAGGTTTAGTTGGTGGACTCAGTATTCATCAAACAATCGCAGCCTTTAACGATGGACTCGGTGGTGGAGCTCAAATCGCACTAAGTTATGCATTACTTGGGGCGTTTGCTGCGGCATTATCGCACTCTGGTTTAACAAAATTAATTTCTCATTCAATTATTAAAAAGCTTGGTAAAGAACCCAATAGTGGTAATACTCAAATTGTTCGTTGGTTGTTATTAGTCACAATACTCTTGATGGCCATTTCATCGCAGAACATATTGCCAATTCATATCGCCTTTATCCCAATCCTTATTCCACCATTATTACATGTCATTTCAAAGCTACAAATTGACCGCCGTCTTATTGCTTGTATTCTTACATTCGGTTTGGTCACGACTTACATGATACTCCCTATCGGTTTTGGGGGGGTTTTCCTAAACGATATTCTATTAGCAAATTTAAACACTAATGGTTTAGATGCAATTGGTGAACAAATTCCTAAGGCGATGTTATTACCCGCTATGGGCATGGTTTTCGGTCTACTTATAGCAATATTTATTAGTTACCGCAAACCAAGGCAATACATGGTTGAGCAACCCGTGCTAAGTGACAATACGCCAATCACAATTAGTCGAAAAAGTCTTTTGATATCACTCTCGGCAATAGTGGTGACTCTCGTGGTTCAACTGCAAACTGATTCAATGATATTTGGTGCATTAAGTGGGTTTATAATATTCCGTTTTTCAGGGATCATTAAACATGATGTTAGCAAGGACCTGTTCAATCAGGGTGTACATATGATGGCCAATATCGGCTTTATTATGATCGCCGCGGCAGGTTTTGCTGCCGTCGTTAAATCGACTGGTGAAGTAGGCACATTGGTGACATCTTTAGGTAACATCATCGGTGATAATAAAGCATTAGCGGCGCTATTAATGCTTATTGTCGGATTATTGATCACCATGGGTATTGGTTCGTCGTTCTCCACCATTCCAATTATTGCCACTATTTATGTCCCGTTAGCACTCAGCTTCGGATTTTCAGTGGCGGCAACTATTGCCCTAGTTGGTACCGCTGCAGCATTAGGTGATGCAGGTTCACCGGCATCAGATTCAACTTTAGGTCCTACCGCTGGACTTAATGCAGATGGACAACACGACCATATTCGCGACAGCGTGATCCCCACCTTTATACATTACAATATTCCATTACTAGTATTTGGCTGGATTGCAGCAATGGTGTTGTAATGAGTTCAGATATAAAAATGGGAGCCTACTGGCTCCCATTTTTATATCTGAACTCATTACATTATTGGATTATTTAGTACCAAATATTTTGTCACCCGCATCGCCTAAACCAGGCAAAATATAACCTTGCTCGTTTAAACATTCATCAATTGCAGCGGTGTACAATTCAATATCTGGATGCGCTTTTTCAAGTGCTTTAATACCTTCAGGGGCAGCAACCAAAACCAACGCCTTAATCGAATTACATCCACGCTTTTTCAATAGGTCAATAGTGGCAATCATTGAACCACCAGTAGCTAACATTGGGTCAACTACTAACGCGATACGCTCTTCAACATTGCTGACTATTTTCTCAAAATAAGGAACTGGTTGTAAGGTTTCTTCATCACGATAAATGCCAACAACAGAAATACGCGCACTGGGGATATGCTCAAGCACACCATCCATCATGCCCAAACCAGCACGCAAAATTGGCACTACAGTGACTTTTTTACCTTTCAGTTGCTCAATACTAACGGGTCCATTCCAACCATCAATTGTCACCGTTTCAGTTTCAAAATCAGCTGTCGCTTCATAGGTTAATAAACTGCCAACTTCAGTGGCAAGTTCACGAAATCGTTTGGTGCTGATATCCGCTTCACGCATCAAACCGACTTTATGACGAACTAGAGGATGCTTTACTTCAACGACTTTCATTTATTTCTCCTAGATTTCTGACTATTTCAGGCAAATTTGACAAATGTTAGTCGATTTATCCCTTCTATAAAACATAAAGTTTCAAAATTGCAGTAAATCGTGACCTAAACCAATAAAAAATAGGCAATTCATCGTTTTCTTTACGGGATAAAGTAAAAACATGGCTTTCGAGTCGCGACACAAGCTGGTAGAATATTGCCGCATAAAATTCCATAAAACGATGTACCCTAGAGGATCCTCCGTGACCACTCCTACCCCCCTAAGTTACAAAGATGCCGGCGTTGATATCGATGCAGGTAATGCGTTAGTAAACAACATTAAATCTGCGGTAAAACGCACTCGTCGTCCAGAAGTTATGGGCAATTTAGGTGGTTTTGGCGCATTATGCGAATTACCAACTAAATATAAACATCCAGTACTGGTTTCTGGCACAGACGGTGTTGGCACTAAGTTACGATTAGCCATTGATTATAAAAAGCATGACACCGTAGGTGTTGATTTAGTTGCAATGTGTGTCAATGACCTAATCGTTTCGGGTGCAGAGCCACTTTTCTTCCTCGATTACTACGCAACAGGTAAACTCGACGTTGAAACAGCAACCTCAGTTGTCAGTGGCATAGCTGAAGGTTGCTTCCAATCAGGTTGCGCACTAATCGGTGGCGAAACAGCTGAAATGCCAGGCATGTACGAAGGTGAAGATTATGACCTTGCCGGATTTTGTGTTGGTGTGGTTGAAAAAGCAGACATCATTGATGGCACAAAAGTCAAAGCAGGTGACTCATTAATTGCACTGGGGTCAAGTGGTCCTCATTCTAATGGTTATTCATTAATCCGTAAGGTATTAGAAGTCAGCAAAGCTGATCCTCAACAAGATCTTGCTGGTAAACCATTGATTGACCATTTACTAGAGCCAACCAAAATCTACGTTAAATCTTTATTGAAGTTAATTGAACAATCAGATATACACGCAATGGCGCACATTACCGGTGGTGGATTTTGGGAAAATATCCCACGAGTACTTCCGGACGATTGCAAAGCGGTTGTAAAAGGTGATTCTTGGCAATGGCCTGTGGTATTCGATTGGTTAATGGCTAACGGCAATATTGCACAGCATGAAATGTTTCTGACCTTTAACTGTGGTGTTGGTATGGTCATTGCGCTGCCAACAGACAAAGTTGATGCAGCATTAGCACTGTTAGCTGCAGAGGGCGAAAATGCTTGGTTAATTGGTGAAATTGCAACTCGTCAAGGTGACGAAGAGCAAGTGGAGATCATCTAATGAACCAAAGCTGTCGTGTTGTGGTGCTAATTTCCGGTAATGGCAGTAATCTTCAAGCCATCATTGATGGCTGTGACGATAACTTAAAAGCTGACGTTGTTGGTGTTATCAGTCACAAACCGGATGCTTATGGGTTAATTCGTGCTCATCAAAGTGAAATAGATACCAGCTGCGTAATCCCTCACACCAATGAAACTCGCAGTGATTACGATGCACGCTTATTAAAGGCAATAGAAAAATACCAACCAGATCTGATTATTCTTGCAGGTTTTATGCGTATTTTAACCGATGATTTAGTGAGTCATTTCCTCGGGAAAATGATTAATATCCATCCGTCTTTATTGCCTAAGTATACAGGGTTACACACACATCAACGAGCTATCGATGCAGGCGATAAGGAACATGGCGCTAGCGTGCATTTTGTTATCCCTGAGCTTGATGCAGGCCCTGTTATACTACAAGCTAAAGTGCCTATTTATCCTGAAGACAATGCACAAGCATTAGCGGAACGAGTTAATGAACAAGAGCATGCCATTTATCCTCTAGTAGTAAAATGGTTCAGCCTAGGTCGTTTATCAATGACTAATGGTAAAGCTTTTTTAGATGGTGAATTAATTGGTCCATCTGGTTACGCACCAGATTAACCATTGACTTGATTTTGCAATAAAGTCTTTCGTTTGTCATAAAAAAACCTCGCTTATTAGCGTAATGCCGATCAGTTAAGCGGTAATGCTATAAAATCTGAACAGATCGGTTGACCGATCTTTTCAGTCTGCGAAAATCCGATAATCTTTATTATCGGATTTTTTTATGGAACTCTCTGAAGCCCT
>NZ_JBSQBN010000169.1:0-7666 GCF_053850585.1 Shewanella sp. A22 | reverse complement strand
TCAGATGCTGGAGGTAGAGTAACGCAGGAGCTTGTTACCGAGGATCACTATTCGCTTCAATCATCTGCCTTGCCTACAGCACTTTGAACTCCCGCTGAAAGATCACATATTTAATAGGATTGGTATTCATTATTAGCAAGCTAAAGGGCTATTTGAGAAGCGTTTGTTATTCCGAATTTAACTTAACGACTTACTGCACAATAAATCTGCCAATAACTTATTTGCCAAAGGCTGTAAAACTTGCATATTAGGTTCGGTATAAGCCACCGTCCGTAAACCGTATATTCCCATCACCAAATACTGTGCTAAAAATTGACTGTCACTATTTTGCGAGATCAGCTTTTGCGCTTTTGCTGTATCGAATACACCTGCCAATGACTGGTGCCAAAGTTGCAAAAATTGACAGGTCATTTGTTTAATTTGTGCATCTTGTTCACCCATTTCATTTAGTGATTTTGTCAGTAAACATGACTGAGTCACATCGCAGCTCAAGCACTCTCGCACTATTAATGCCAAATAATCGCTTAAATTGTCTACTGCTGAGCGGTCATTGGCAAATAATTGCTCAAACTGTTTGTTACGGTCTTGTTGGTACTGTTCAATAGCAGCAATAAACAAGCCTTTTTTATTGTCAAAGGCACAGTAAATGGAGCCTGGATGCAGTCCTGTTGCTTTAGTGAGATCTTGCATATTGGTTTTAGCGTATCCATTTACTAAAAAGGTGCTCATGGCAGCACGTAAAACCGTTTCTCTATCAAATTCAGCGCGTCTCATACTTGCTCACTTTTGGTCAACAACAAAGCGTGATAACTCATAACACTCGAGTCTAACTAAATTTGATTGACTATTCAAAAAATACTTGAATGTACATTCAAATAAGATTAATCTTGAACCCATATTCAAGAAAGGAGATCGTCACATGACGGCCAGTTTATTTACACCTTACAAACTCAATGACACCCTAACATTATCAAATAAGATTTTAATGGCTCCATTAACGCGTTGTATGGCAGATAATGATCTTGTGCCGACGCAGAAGATGGCCGATTACTACGCTCGTCGTGCTGAAGCGGGTCTTATCATCAGCGAAGCAACAATTATTCGCCCTGATGGCCAAGGCTATCCAAACACCCCTGGTTTATTTACCCCAGCACAAATTGACGGCTGGCGTGTGGTGACCGATGCTGTACATAAAAATGGCGGTAAAATTTTTGCTCAGCTATGGCATACGGGCCGAGTTGCACATCCACATTTTTTTGATGGTGGTGATGTGTTATCTGCCTCTGCAGAAGCCGTTGATGGCACAGTACCTAGAATGCGCGAATTAGTGTACCAAACGCCAAAGGCTGCCACGCTAGATAATATTAAACAGTTAGTTGCTGATTATGCTCAAGCCGCTGCAAATGCAATTGATGCCGGTTTTGATGGTGTTGAAATTCATGGTGCCAATGGATATTTAATTGACCAGTTTTTACATCACGACAGCAACCGCCGTGAAGATGAATACGGCCAAACACCAGAAAACATGTCTCGGTTTGCCCTAGAGGTGGTTGACGCTATTGTCGCCAGAATTGGTGCAGAACGGACTGGGCTTCGAGTCTCTCCTGGTGCCTATTTCAATATGGCCGCCGATCCTCGTGACCGTAATGTATTTGACTATTTATTACCTGAGTTGGCAAAGCGCAATTTAGCATTTTTACATGGTGGTATTTTTGACGATTCAATGCAGTTTGATTACTTAGGTGGCAGCATATCGGCTTACTTACGCAGTGTTTACACTGGCACATTAGTGGGTGTGGGAAGCTATACCGCCGAGACTGGCAGTGCTGCAATTGAAGCTAATAAGTTTGATTTATTAGCTATCGGTCGTCCATTTATTGCTAATCCAGATTATGTGGCAAAAGTGCGTGATGGCGGCGAATTAGTGCCTTATACGGACACGATGTTAACTGAATTGATTTAAGGTATTGTTTTTGCTTAACCACTCTACATTTAGGTTTGGCTGCGTATTTTTAGGAGCCTACTGTTGTTCTCTTTAGAGGCTCCAGGTAGCGCTAAAATCATCAACCCCAATTTATGTTTTTAGCATCCGTTTGACCACAGCCTTTGCTGTGGTTTTTTTTGGTTAAAAATTTGTCTCAGTGAGAGCAGTCCATTACTATGACGGCATTTTTTGGCAAAGAGAAACATGATGCAAACATTGCAACAATTGAATAATGGTTCATTGAAGGGTTATCAACGGGTCGCTATTACAGAAAAACTAACTGAGTTTCCAGTTCAACTGTTTGAGTTAGCTGACACCCTAGAAGTACTTGATCTTAGCAATAACCAATTATCGTCATTACCCGATAACTTTGCCGACTTACATCAACTTAAAATATTGTTTATGTCGAATAACCTATTTGAACATCTGCCTGCTGTATTAGGCCAGTGTCCAAAATTAGAGATGATAGGGTTTAAAGCCAATCAAATTTGCAGCGTACCTGAAGCATCGATACCAAAACAAACTCGCTGGTTAATCTTAACCGATAATCACATTGATCAACTGCCAGATAGTTTAGGCCAATGTCATCGTCTTGAAAAACTTGCGCTAGCGGGTAATCGATTAACCACACTGCCTAATAGCATGGCAAACTGTCATCAATTAGCGCTAATCCGTTTGTCTGCTAATCAACTTATCGATTTACCCCAGTGGTTATTTCAATTACCAAACTTAGCGTGGCTGGCTTTTGCAGGTAATGCATTTAGCCATGTCGAACATTGTGATAACACACGCGTCCCGACCGTACCATTAATGCAATTTAGTTTAGGTAAGTTACTCGGGCAGGGGGCATCTGGATTGATATATCAAGCTCGTCATCATGTTAATGATGCTGATAGTACAACCTTTAACAGTGACCTTGATGTTGCCGTTAAATTGTTTAAAGGCATGATCACCAGTGACGGTTATCCGGCAGATGAACTTGATTGTTGTTTAAGCGCAGGTGAACACCCGAATTTGATTAATGTTGTGGCACAAATTAATCAGCCAGAGCAACTTGGTTTGGTGATGCAACTCATACCAGCAAACTACGGTAATTTAGGTTTACCGCCGTCACTACAGACATGTAGCCGTGACACTTTTGAGCCTGAAACCGTATTTACATGGACGCGTATTGTGTATATTGCCAGACAAATGGCCGATATTTTGGCTCATTTGCATCAAAATGGTATAAGCCATGGTGATATTTACGCCCACAACATCATGATAAATCCGCAAGATCATGTATTGTTTGGCGACTTTGGTGCAGCATCTAATTTGAATCGTTTTACCCCGCAACGACGATGGTTAACGCAAGCTATTGAGGTACGAGCATTTGGCTGCTTAGTTGAAGACATGTTAAACCTTATTGATAAGCCTGATACGCCACAAGCCATTATGTTGCGACAATTAGTGCAAGATTGCTTGCATCATGATGTAATAAATAGACCGAATTTTAACGCGTTGTTATCGCGTTTTACAACTATTGCCTAACCGAAATAGTTGGGCCAAGGCTCTATTTGTTATTAAATAGCCTAATGATATTGTGGCTTGAATAAATCACAGGGTGATTATCCTGTGTAGAATATGGTCTTTATCAACACACTGCATTATAATCAAATTATCATGTTGTAATTAAAGGCCCACCCACTGTGGAAAATAAAACTGCACGTTTTACTGTATTAATGGACCCGCTAAAAAAGCAGGCATTTGAGCAATTGTGTGCGGCTCAAGATCTCACTCCATCGCAAGTTACCCGTCAGCTTATTCGTGAATACCTCGAAAAACACGATGTCAGTTTTGGTGACAATCAAAGTCGTCCCAATCCACAAGTAAAGAGCTAAGCTTCAATTTTAATGCGAGTGATCATGTTAGCCGTTACGTTAGCAGCTAAGCCGCTCAGATGGTTTATCTGCCTAGGGTAGTCAATTTGTGATAATAGCATTATAATGTTATTACAATATTAGGCAGGGTAGATACTTTTCTATCTAACGCCAATCGATAAAGCCTGTCGAACGGCGAATTAACGCTAACTTGTTCGGCAACGGCAAAGAACACAGAGAGTAAAGATATGAGTGATGTAATCCCGCCATGCCCAAAATGTGAGTCTCCGTATGCGTATTCAGACGGCACATTATTAATTTGCCCTGAGTGTGCCAACGAATGGAACCCAAATGAAGAAGTGGTTGATCCAGATGCTATCATTCTAAAAGATGCTGTTGGCAACTTATTAGCAGAAGGCGACAAAGTTACTTTGATCAAAGATCTCAAAGTGAAAGGCTCTTCATTAGTGTTAAAAGTTGGTACTAAGGCTGTTATTAACCGTTTTGCAGACGGTGACCACGACATCGATTGTAAAGTTGATGGCAATGGCCAAATGATGCTGAAGTCTAAATTTGTTAAAAAACAAAGTTAATTGATTAAACCAGCAGCTTTAGGTTATCAACGAGTGAACTAAAGCTTGATGTATAAAAATCCCCGCTGATAGCCATATCAACGGGGATTTTTTATGGACACGGGTTTAATACCAATCTCATTAAATATCTGGTCAGTTCAGAGTCTCTCAGGTTTTTCAATTCAAGGCACATTGATGTAGAAATGGTGTTCCCTTTTAAATCGATGTAACACCGAAGTGGAATACCTGAGAGACGCCATTCTGGCGGGTTTCAAAGTCCTTTATGCTTCGTTAGATGCTTTCAAAATACGACTGCATGGTCTATTTTTTTCCATAAAAAAATAAGACATTCCCACCATCCATGGCGGTCAGATACTGGAGGTAGAGTAACGCAGGAGCTTGTTACCGAGGATCACTATTCGCTGCAATCATCTGCCTTGCCTACAGCACTTTGAACTCCCGCTGAAAGATCACATATTTAATAGGATTGGTATAAATCCCGCCGCCACCTGAACCCACTTCAGGATAAGCCGTTAATAATCTATAAACTTGTTACTTTTTAGGATATTTTGAGAAATGCTAGGTGCTAGGTGGCGATACTCAAATGAAATCACTTCTATGACACGCGGTAAATCCATCCCAGGGCGCTCTACGAAAACATCCATGTTTTCGAAGGTCATAGCCGCGATTGCATCCGCCGTATAGTTATATTCGATGCAACCTAGTTTGTAATTAAGCGATCTAACTTATTTTTGGAGAAAAGAGTTTTATAAAAGTCATTGTTTTAATTTACTTTTTGCAAATCTAACTCTGACCCCACTACGCTATGCAAGTTCTTGCATTAAGCGAGAAAAGGACGTTTAAAGTGATTTTTATAATCAGTTAAATGAAGAAAAGTAGTTAACTTCTATCGTTTATACTGGCAATTTCTCAAACCAAGTGGCACCACTCAATATGAGATTCGAGCAATGTCGTTTGTCTCAAACCAACCGATTTGTTTTCTCAAACCTCGCGACCCGCTACATGAGAGTCACAGAATTAGGATTAAATAGAAGATGTTAAATTTCCGCTGTCGCCACTTTGTCGCCATTAGATAAAGAAAAAGGGTTAGCCTTTCGGCTAACCCTTTGTTTTAATTGGTGGAGGCGGCGGGACTTGAACCCGCGTCCAGAAAGCCTACATCCTCGGCACTACATGTTTAGTCTCTCTTTTATTTAACCAAGCAGTCTCCGAAAGACAGGATGCTACTTGGTGAGTCCGGTACTGTTTCGCGGTTCACCCCCGGACGGAGTTCCCTCGCTAGCACACTGTAATATGACCATCAAAATCCACTGTCCACGTGCGAAACGTGTGGTTGATGGCTAGCTAGCCTAAGCTGCTAGAGAGTAGTTAGAGTCGTTTGCAACTATAACGGTGCGGCTTTTTACGAGGCCAACCGCCCCTCGACATGCTCCTTGGGTTTCGTGAATCCTGTCGAATCCAGAATCGCCCCCAATTGATGCAATTATAACGTGTTGTTAGCTGAATACCTAGCGTACATTAACAAATTATAATCGTTTGTTCACTATCTGTTCGTTATAGGCCTTTGTTGGCTAAAGATTTATCGGCACTTTCGCTTCAAAGGCTTATTAACAAAATTAAGCATTTTCTTTATCTTTTTTCATTACGCGTGCTTTTTCAATTTTCCACTCGCGCTCTTTGGTGTCTTCACGCTTGTCGTGATCTTTCTTACCTTTACCTAAGCCAATTTCAACTTTTACCCAAGCACCTTTACGCCAGTACATTGATAGTGGCACCAAGGTATAGCCTTGACGTTCGATTAAACCGGCGAGTTTGTCAATTTCACTGCGCTTTAATAACAGTTTTTTGGTACGAATTGGATCACATACTACGTGGGTTGAAGCGGTATTCAATGGTTGAACAGTACAACCATGCATGAAGGCTTCACCTTCTTTTATGTAAACATAACAATCGGATAGGTTGACTTTACCCATGCGGATTGATTTAACTTCCCACCCCATAAGCTCTAATCCCGCTTCGATTTTATCTTCGATACGGTATTCAAAAGTTGCGCGCTTATTACGTGCGATGCTCGCGGAGGAATTTTTTGTTGATTTCTTTTTTACCATGTTATTACCGTTCTGATTGCCGTTGTTGACCAAAGGATGGTGCAGGACAACCCGCAGTGAGCCCATTTGATAAACTCTAATATATAAGAGATATGGGGGAGATTTATGATATTGCAACGATTATACCCAGTTTCTTGGTGATTGTGTTATTTCCCGTGAGATTTAACACTCTCGAAGATGCCTTTTTTGTTTAACGTGATAAAATCGAGATATCGTATTAAAAATAGTGATGTCAGATGCCCAAGATTTCCAAAAATATACTGGTTAGATTTAGTGCCTTGCAGATGTATGATTTAGTCAATGATGTTGAGTCGTATCATGCTTTTTTACCTGGATGCGTAGGTGGAAAGGTGCTTGAATTTGATGGTAAAACCATGGTGGCATCCGTTGATGTAAGTAAAGCGGGGATCAGTAAAACTTTTACGACTCGTAATCAGGTGATTGAAGCGAAATCAATTTCACTTGAATTGGAGAATGGTCCATTTAAATATATGCATGGTCTATGGAAATTTACCGAATTGACTGAAGATGCTTGTAAAGTTGAATTTGATTTAGACTTTGAATTTTCTAACGTACTAGTTGATATGGCTTTTGGTAAAGTGTTTAAAGAATTAATGTCGTCTATGGTGATGGCGTTTACCGATAGAGCAAAGGTGATTTATCGTGACGAATGAAACTGAAAAATTCTCGGTAGATGTCATTTATGCATTGCCAGAACAACAAAAAATTATTTCGGTGATGGTGTCACCGGGCACCACATTTATTGAAGCCGTTAAACAAAGTAACATGATGAAATTTTTTCCTGAGATTAATCTTGAGGAGGTTAAGCTTGGGGTTTTTAGCCGTCAGGTTAAACATGATGAGGTACTCGTACCTGGACAGCGTGTTGAAATTTATCGTCCGTTAATTGCCGACCCTAAAGATGTGCGTCGCAAGCGCGCTGAAAAAGCCAAAGATGAAGGGCGTATTAATAAAATTACTGGTGCTAAAGTTAATTAATACCAATCTCATTAAATATCTGGTCAGTTCAGAGTCTCTCAGGTTTTTCAATTCAAGGCACATTGATGTAGAAATGGTTGTTGCCTTTTAAATCGATGTAACACAGAAGTGGAATACCTGAGA
>NZ_JBSQBN010000016.1:0-47610 GCF_053850585.1 Shewanella sp. A22 | reverse complement strand
GATGCTGGAGGTAGAGTAACGCAGGAGCTTGTTACCGAGGATCACTATTCGCTTCAATCATCTGCCTTGCCTACAGCACTTTGAACTCCCGCTGAAAGATCACATATTTAATAGGATTGGTATAATACCAACTAGAATAATAAAAACGTTATTATTCTAGTTGAGGTTGAGAGCGAGGAACGAAGAGTTAACAATAATACGTTTCTCACTTTAGCTAGCTTGTTCTCGTTGTGAGACACGTGGTTAGCTGTAATATAAACGCTGCCGATTGGCTTCACATTTTGCTTAATTGCTTAATTGCTTGGTCAGTTAATGCTTCGGTGTAAGCGTTAATTTTAACATGCTCAACACTCCAACCTTTAACAAAGCGCTGAAAATCAGCCCATGCCACGCAATATAAAGGACGCCATGCTTGCTGCACTTCAAGCGGGTTGATGTGAGCCTGAAACGTTTCTAGCCCCTGTGTTAGCGCGGCAAAATAATGCTCAAGATATTGATTAATCACACTGTCTGATTCGTTATAATTCAATACGCTGCTAAGCAGCATAATTACGTCTTTCATTCCACACCCTTGGCCGACATATTGAAAGTCTACTGCAGCCGCAAGGTTGTTGGAACTAAAACAAAAGTTAGCTAATTTTGCATCACCATGCACCAAGGTTTGGTAATGACATTGCTTTAAAGCCTGATCGATAAGGCCTGCTGACGATTTGAGTGGGCCATCTGCCAAAGCTTCAAACTCGTCTGGCCGTGTATCTAAATGCCAGTATGTGCCAATTGGCCATAGTGCTTTAGGTTTTACATGCATGTACTTCGCATGAAAATGTCCTAACCATGATAAACAAGCATGTACTGTTGCTTGTGTGGCGGTTTTTCTGATTTGAGTAAAACCGATAGTCTGCAAGTCTTGTAACACTAATAGTATTTCATTGGCGTGTTGCTCAACGTGCAAACAGCTCGGTAATGGACTCATTGAGTGTTCAGCATGAACGTTGGCATAGTGTTGATACCAATTCACTTCTACTTGGTAAGATTTTAGCTTGCGTTGATGTGATAACGGGGTGTTCCAACCTTTAGGGTGTGATGTTGGTTGAGGTAAACAAATGTGTTTAACAATGACAGATGAGTACGGTTTGTCCGTTACATATGCTCGAAATAGTTGTCCATAACCGCCCCAAAGTGGCTGAATAATTTCAACATGGGTGACAGCTGTCGCCGCAATTGAGTGGCTAATTTGTTGTGAAAGACTATTTGGAATATTCAAAGCCGTCTCGTTAAAGTGATTTGGGTTGATATATTGCCCGCTAGTGATCCTTAACCTAGGGTCGGACGATGCAAATCAAAACGCAGCTCGTCTGAAATACCATAGTAAGCAGAGGGACCGCCAGCGCGCAATACTGGTTCAGCTAATGCTGTTTGATAAATGCCATCTTCACTTAGTAATTGTTTTTCAATATGTACAGCAACCACCTCACCCAGCACTAACCAAGTGTCAATATTGCCACCATTAGCGGTCGTTAATTGAATGCATTGTGACAGCTTGCATTCAAAGTTGACTGGACTTTGTGCAATTCTATCCGCTTTCACAATGTTGCCAGCAATAGGAGTTAACTCGGCAAATTCAAATTCATCTTCGCCGCGGGGTAACGCCGCCGAAGTTTGATTCATTTTCTCGGCTAAACTGCGAGTGGTGAGGTTCCAGATAAATTCGCCTGTTTCAACAATATTGGCGACACTGTCTTTCCAGCCAGTGCTGGCAAAACCTATAATTGGCGGATCGTAATTAAAGCAATTAAAGAAACTATAAGGCGCAAGATTTCGCTGGCCTTGGGCGTTACGCGATGAAATCCAGCCTATTGGACGCGGACCAATAATGGCATTAAGTGGATTATGTGGCAGGCCATGACCTTTGTTAGGTTCATAAAAAAATCGCTTGTTAGTGCTCATAACGTGTCCTTTTAATAATGCATTACGACGATATAAAAGCGGTCCACAATAACCGCAGGCCGACGACTATCATCAACCCAAGAATGATTTTCTTAAATTGTGTTTCATTGAATGTATCTTGAATGCGTAACCCTAATTTAACCCCTATCCAAGCGATTGGGGCAAGAATGGCTGACACCGATAAGTTGTCGAGGTTAATTTGTCCAAGCATACTGTAGGGGATTAACTTTACAGCATTGACCACGGCAAAAAAGACCACAGCAGTGCCTAAGTATTCTGTTTTGGGTAAACGCAGTGGAATTAAATAAGCATTTAATGGTGGTCCACCGGCATGTGCAACAAAACTAGTGAAGCCCGCAATTGTGCCGCAAACTCGGCCAATAAATGTGGATGGTGTACGTTGTGACCATTCCCCCAATGTTAGTCCGTAAACACCAAAACCTAGTGAGATCCCCCCTAGTATACCGCGTAAATATTGCTCATTTAGTTGCTCAAATACAAGATAAGCCATCACGATTCCTATGATGGCAGTAGGCAATAAAACCCATAATTGTGCTGTGTTTTGCTTTCCCCACCAAGAGCGCACACTTAAAAAGTCCATATAAACCAACAGGGGTAACATTACCGCCGCAGCGGCAGCAGGGCTAATTGCTAGGGCGAGTAAAGGAACGGTTAATCCACCAGCGCCGCCAGCAAAGCCCGATTTAGAAATCCCGGTGATCAACACTGCTGGAATCGCAACTAACCAAAATAAAGGGTCTATTAACACCAGTGCTCCTGATTTACCACTTAGGAATTGTCTTGTCTATTGGGATAATATCACTGACCTTTACAAACTTGTCAGCTAATTTTTGTAGACAAGTTAGGTTAAGTGTTCAGCGGATGTATAGTAGCTGGCACGGGTAACTCGGGGATGTTAGACAATAACTTTTGTTTTAATATATTAAATTCTAAAGGTTTATCAAATAAGTAACCCTGTAAATAATGAATGCCTAGAGAGGTAAGTGTATCGGCTTGTTGCTGGTTTTCTACACCTTCGGCAACAATATGGTAGCCAAGGCCGTGAGACATTACCATAACGGCTTTAACAATATCGATGCCATTAAGATGAAGATTATTAATAAAAGAACGGTCAATTTTCACCGTATTTACGTGTAAGTCTTGGATAACCGATAGTGATGAATAACCCGTACCAAAATCATCTATTGAAATCATAAAGCCCAGTAACTGCAATTCTTTCACTGTTGCAATTAATTTTAGCTTGTCTTGGGAGAATACTGACTCCGTGATTTCTAAGTGCACCTGGTCTGGCAAAATAGCGTATTGGTTAATAATATTGTGTATGTTGGCGACAAAATCGACGTCATCGAATTGAATCACCGACACATTAATACATATCTTTAAATCTTGTTTGAGTTCGTGTAATTCTGATAGTTTGCGCATTGACTCCGTTAATACCCAGTAACCTATTTCTTTAATGGCGCCATTTTTTTCAGCTAATGGAATAAATACGTCTGGAGGAATGGCATTTCCTTCAAAGTCCCATCTCAGCAATGCTTCAACGGATGCGATATTGCCTGTAGTGGCATCAATGATAGGTTGAAACACTAAACGTAATTGTTGCTCGTTTACAGCTTGAGCAATCCCTTTGCCTAAGTGCATTTCATGTTTTATTTTTTGCTCTAGCTCACCACTAAACATCACAAAATCATCAATGCCGACACCTTTACGGCTATACATAGACAGATCGGCCAAACTGATTAAATCGGAGATAGATTTCCCATGTTCTGGGTACATCGCGATCCCAATGGAACAATCCATATTAATGACATGTTGCGTTGTAACAATCGCTTTGTTGATGTGCTTTTTTAGCATAATGGCAAGCTCTTCAAAACGATAAAGAGGGCTTTGGTGAGCCATGATAATAAACTCATCACCCCCCCAGCGGCAGATAATTTCATTGTGCTGACAAGCTTGTTTAATGCGCTTTACCACTTCGATAAGCACTTCGTCACCTACCCGGTGACCAAAATTATCATTAACCTGTTTAAAGCCATCTAAATCAAGAAAGAAAATAGCATATTGACTGTTAGTGCCTATTAGCGACAACTGTTGCTTTGCTGTTTCTAAAAATGCGCGTCGATTTAATAATTGAGTGAGCGAATCATATTGGCTTAATTCAGTAATTTTTTCGGTTCTCTGTTGTACCTTTTGCTCCATGGTTTTTAATAATTCATTATGCTTATTACGTAACATAATAGAATGCTTAGTAAAATTGGCCGCGGTATTGGCCACCGATAGCATGACAACTGCGTAAGCGAGGCCTAGAAAGCCTAAAAGTAGGTGAGCAGGGTTATCGCCAAGTATCATTTGTAATGAATAGGGCATTAATAGCAGTAGAGTATAGATTTGCGAGAGCAATTTGTTGCCAGATAATACAGTGGCGGCACCGCCAGCCATTGCGGAGACAATCACCAAGGAAAAAAATAATTCGTCAATGGTGGATTTGTTATAAAAATGAACACAGTAAAATGCCCATAAAAATGCGCTTAATAATACACCTGTAGCAAAACGATATAAGTCATTTTGACAACCTAATAAGCCTTTATTGAATCGCCGAAACCACAAAACCGTATCAATGATTCGCAAACACATTAACCCCGACACAAATAACCACCATAACAATTTATGATAATCTTCCGAATTACCTTCAAACCCAAACGCTAACCCCGCAGAAGCTATAATCGTAATAGCAATACCAGGAATAGAATTTTGGTATAGTAATTTTAAATGGTCATTTAATACATGTGGATCAACCTGCGCTTTCATCAATAATATGCAGCCAAAATGAATGATAACAATAAGTATATGTCTAATATTCAAAAATACTAATTTCGAGATGATTATTAAGTATTGCTTATATTGGCGACTGTTCTTTGTGGATAAAAATAGTTTGAGTTAACTGACTTGAATTTTATATAACAAGGCTGCAAATATATTAACAACTTATGCGCTAACAGGAGCTGTACTTTGCAACAAACTTAAGTTATAAAGGTGAAAAAAACCGTTTAGCCAGCCTGTGTGGTATATTTTTTCAGCGCTATTGCTGACACATATCGAACAAGGTATGTTAACAATTTTACCCCGTATTTCATTGCCACGCACAGTTGTAAAATTCATATCTTCTTAAACACAGGTTATTCGTTAAAACAAAATTTGATATAGATAGCCTGATAAAATAGCCATTGACAGGATCACTGCAAGAAATGTGGCCACCAGTGCATTTTTAAAAATGGCTTTAAGTAAAATAACTTCAGTTAAACTGGCTCCAGCGCTACCAATAATTAATGCCATCACAGCCCCAAGCCCCATCCCTTTGGCTGCCAATGCAGCACTTAACGGAATAACCGCTTCGGCACGTATATATAATGGAATACCAATAACAGCCGCCACAGGAACCGCAAACAGGTTATTATCATTAGCATATTTAGCCACGATCTCTGTGGGCATAAATCCGTAAATTAACGAGCCAACAGCAATACCGCCAATTAAATAAGGAAGTACCTTTTTAAAGTCAGCCCAAGTGGTATTCCAAATGTCTTTCCATTTATTGGCAGGCTCTACTTTTCCACAGCACGAAGTTGTACCGCTTTTCGTTGCAGGAGTTAAGTAGGCTTCGGGCCTAATGTATTTTTCAAATCCCAGCTTTTCTAAGCTGTAACCGGCAATAATTGCCACACCCATTGCCACCATAAAATAGAATAAAGTTACGGTTACGCCAAAAGTCACCGCAAATAAGCCAATAATCATTGGGTTGAGTAACGGACTTGCAAAAAGAAATACCATCATGGTGCCAAAACCTGCTTTTGCTCTTAATAAACCTTTTAAAAATGGGATAGTTGAACAAGAACAAAAAGGCGTGATAGCCCCTAGAAACCCCGCGATAATATAGCCTTTTCCATGTTTATCACTGAGTATTGATTGGATTTTTTCTGGCGGAATATAGATCTGTAATACACCGACTAAATAACTAATTAGTAGAAAGAGCGTAGTTAACTCTAACGTTAAAAAAACAAACATATTTAATGTTTCTTGTAGCATATTATTGGTTAGCATTATATAAATCTATATTTCTAGAATTACCGAAATATAAATGTGTTTGATGGCTTAATCAAGATATTTCTAGTAATATCGAAATATAGAGTTGATTGGGATGTTTTTATGGATATTGAAGCGATTGCTAAGGCATTGAAAGAACTAGGGCATCCGACTCGCTTGTTGATTTATAAGTTGGTAGTACGTGCTGGGTATAAAGGTATTGCTGTGGGTGGGTTACAAGAAAAGCTGGCAATACCCGGCTCGACATTATCTCATCATATATCTGGTTTAGTGTCTGCGGGTTTAATTTCTCAGCGCCGCGAAGGGAGAACGCTTTTTTGTATTGCCGAATATGATATTTTGCAAACAGTGATTGGCTTTTTACAAGATGAATGTTGTGCAGATGAACAGACCCCGACAGCATGATTAGGATAGCGGATTAAAGGAATAATGTCACAATGATAACATTGAGTGAATGGCAGCTGCAGGGACAATTCGAGCAGATTAACGGTCAACAAATATTTACTCGTCAGGCGGGAAGTAAACAAGCGCCAGCGTTATTGTTAATTCATGGTTATCCTAGTGCATGTTGGGACTGGGAAGGTATGTGGAATGCGCTTACTCGGCACTATTATGTGATTACACTCGACATGTTGGGGTTTGGTTTTTCAGACAAACCTAAAGACGCACGCTATCTTATCAGCCAACAAGCCGATATATATCAAGCGTTTTTACACAAGCTAGGTGTCAATGAGTATCATATTTTAGCTCACGATTACGGAGACACTGTTGCGCAAGAGTTACTTGCAAGGCAAGTCGATGGTCATCATGATATGCACATCGCAAGCGTGTGTTTTTTAAATGGAGGCTTGTTTCCTGAAACCCATAAACCGCTATTTATTCAGACTTTATTGTTGTCACCGTTAGGACCTTGGATCAGTAAATTAATTAACAAACAAAAATTTGCCACTAACTTACAACGTATATTTGGACCGACGACACAGCCTACTCCAGAGGTTATTAACACGCTATGGCAATTACTAAACCATAATGATGGTCTGTCGGTGATGCATAAATTGATTCATTATATTACTCAACGGCAGCAATACCGAGCGCGCTGGGTAGGGGCGATGATTAATAGTACGATACCAGTAAAATTAATAGCGGGTGCGTTAGATCCGATTTCGGGTAAACATATGATTGATCGTTATCGTCAATTGATCCCTAATGCTAATATCACCGAAATGCCCACTTTAGGCCACTATCCACAAATTGAAGCTGCTAATGCGGTCTTCACGGCTTATTTTACGTTTAGAAGTAGCATTGAGTAAGTTTCAAACTTTAATAACGTTACTGTAAAGATCAATAAAGCTGTCACATTTAACCGATATCATAATGGTGTCTAATTATTGAGAAAATCATCATGCGTGTAACATCCATTTTATGTGTACTTATTAGCTGTTTATTTTACAGTAGCCTAGTACTGGCTAAGCCAGTAGACACCGCGTCTTCACGGCTTGAAAAACCCTATGTATTATTAGTCTCTATTGATGGTTATCGATACGATTACAATAGTTTACATAAACCACATTATTTAACTGAGTTTGCTCAGCATGCTGCTCAAGTTACTCATTTTAAACCGTCTTTTCCAACGATAACGTTTCCTAATCATTTTACTTTGGTTACAGGGCTTTATCCTGCCCATCACGGCATAGTGTCGAACCATTTTTATAATCATGCTTTACAGCAATCTTATAGCATGAAGATTAAACAAGCCGTCACCGACGGACGTTTTTATAAGGGGGTACCTCTATGGTCATTAGCGGGCCAGCAGGGATTAAAAAGTGCCACCTATTTTTGGCCTGGTTCAGAGGCTAAAATCGCAGGTCAGCGACCAGACTACTGGCTACCATATAATGACGATGCGCCAAATAATCAACGAGTAGAAAAAGTACTCCAGTGGTTTAACTTACCTGAAGAGCAACGGCCTCAATTAGTGACATTATATTTTTCAGATGTTGACACTGCAGGGCACCTGTATGGTCCAGAATCGAAAAACACTCATCAAGCTGTAAAGAACGTTGATCAAGCTATAGGGCAACTATTGGCAGGAATAAACGCGCTACCATTTAAGGTTAATGTGATTATTACATCCGATCATGGCATGGCAAATGTTGAGGGGTTTGAACGTTTATATACCGACAGGTTATTTGCCGGTAATGAGGCTTTACAAGATAAGTTTAGCTTTAATAATGATGCTGCTTTTTCATTAGTAACCGCAACAGGGGAGCATAAGCAGCAAGATTTGGCTGCATTAGCAACAATAGTAAAAAACATCCCTGGTTTGCAATTTTATCTTCAGAAAGACATCCCGACTTATTTGCACTTTAACAACAATCCATCGATTGGTGACGCAATATTAATGAGCAACCAACATTACATAACCAGTACCGATGCATCACCAGGTTTAGTGGGTAAGCATGGTTATGATGTAAATGTCATTAGCGATATGAACACCGTGTTATATGCCCAAGGTCCAGCATTTAACGAGCACCATATAGACCAAGCTGAAAATATACATTTGTATCCACTTATTGCACATATTTTAGGGTTAACCATAACCGAGCCTATTGATGGGCGCTTGTCAATATTAACGCCATTATTGGTCGACGCTAAGTGATCTACTTTCCATCAAATACCTGTGGTACAAACTGTTCTAACTGATTAATATCATTGTGCAGGAGTTAGTATTACCCACTTGTGATGAACTAACGGTGAGCGTGTAAGGCCTAATGCTAAAGAAATAAACCACAACAAAGGTAACCCGAACGATGACGACGGCAATAGATTATTATTTTACCAGCCTTTCCCCTTATACCTATTTAGGCAACAACACATTTACCTTGTTGGCAGCACAGCACAAAGCGGGTATCAATTACAAACCCATTAAGCTGCCTAAATTATTTGCTGAATT
Organism: Shewanella sp. A22; assembly: GCF_053850585.1. NCBI lineage: Bacteria > Pseudomonadati > Pseudomonadota > Gammaproteobacteria > Alteromonadales > Shewanellaceae > Shewanella > Shewanella sp. A22. Next base: position 38,591 of record NZ_JBSQBN010000016.1, on the reverse strand, counting down.
AGGGGTGTTGCCAGTTAAACAGCGTCCTCAAAATCGTCAAAATTACCGTTTGGTTGAGTTAACTCGTTGGTCAAAAAAACGTGCTTTGGCATTGAATTTACATCCTGCTTTTTTCCCCACAGACCCAAGCCTAGCCGACAAGTGCGCTATTGTGCTGCAACAAACACAGCAAAATGTCGCTGGATTTTTAGCACAAATATTGGCGGCTTGTTGGGCAAAAGATCTCAACATTGCAGACGATGCCGTTATTCAACAAATACTCACCTCGCTTAATATTGATGCCAGTAACGTACTGCAACAAGCACATTCTGCCGATGTAGAGGCCATATACGAAGCTAATACTGCGGCGGCTATCGAAAACGGTATTCTGGGGGTTCCCGCTTATGTATTTAATAACGAACAGTTTTGGGGACAAGACCGACTTGAACTATTGGCCGACAAATTAAGTGAGTAATAACTAACAAGCCAAAACTTGCCTATGAGTTAACAGCAAAAGCCCGCTACATGAGCGAGCCTTTATTGTTATAGTGAGTATTCACTTACAATTATACCAATCTCATTAAATATCTGGTCAGTTCAGAGTCTCTCAGGTTTTTCAATTCAAGGCACATTGATGTAGAAATTGTTCCCTTTTAAATCGATGTAACACAGAAGTGGAATACCTGAGAGACTCCATTCTGGCGGGTTTCAAAGTCCTTTATGCTTCGTTAGATGCTTTCAAAATACGACGGCATGGTCTATTTTTTTCCATAAAAAATAAGACATTCCCACCATCCATGGCGGTCAGATGCTGGAGGTAGAGTAACGCAGGAGCTTGTTACCGAGAACCACTATTCGCTTCAATCATCTGCCTTGCCTACAGCACTTTGAACTCCCGCTGAAAGATCACATATTTAATAGGATTGGTATAATAAGGATTAGTATAAAGAGGTTATATGAATGCTATCGAGCTGGCTCCTCTTGATTCTGGAGCGATATATAGTTTTATTGCACTGTTGTTAGGGTTACTTGGTTTAACGGTATTTATTTTTTTCAAACCCATTCCCAGTAACGCTAAGTATTTAACGTTGGGGATAATGTTACCTTTAATGGGCTTATTTGTATTTACGTTTTATCAGTCGTTTAGTAGTACAATTTCGTGGGATGACAAACAGTTGCAGGTTAATATTCCACTGTATTCAAATACCATTGAGATTAATCAAGTGGGCTTTGCACAAGCTCGCGTCGTTAACCTGCTTAAAGAGCCTGAATACGCGGCTAAGTGGCGCACAAATGGTTTGGGCATGCCAGGATATTCTTTGGGATGGTTTTCATTAAATAATGGCGATAAAGCCTTATTGTCGGTAACGAAGCCTGCCCAGGTGATTATGTTACCCATTCGCCAAGATAAAATGATTATGGTTAGCGTAATCGATGCAGATAAAGCGCTAGTAAAGTTGCGTGCCAGCGCTTCTGCATCAAAAGCCTATTGATTAAGCCTTTGCGGCGGCTTTTTTCGTGGCAACATGTTGACGCTGGCGTTGCAGTACCATGTCGCTAATAAATATCACCAGTGCTCCCCAGATAAAGCAAAAGGTAATGCCTTTCTCTATGTCGAAAGGCTCATCAAACAATTTGACCGCTAAGATAAACATGATACTCGGGCCAATGTATTGAAAGAACCCCAAAATCGAAAATGGAATTCTGACTGCTGACCCCGCAAAACATAAAAGGGGAATGGTGGTAACAATGCCCGCGGCCACTAGGAGTAAATTGAGATCGAGGTTATTGGTTAGCATGCTAACAGGTGAACTGTCTATCGTTATCAATAAGTAGCCGAGTGCAACGGGTAATAAAATGGCAGTTTCGACCAATAAGCCAGATTTAGCATCAATGTTTACCTTTTTACGCAATAAGCCATAAAACCCAAAACTGGCGGCTAGTGCCAACGATACTAATGGAATTGAACCAAAAGAGATCAATTGAACCAGTACTCCTGCACTTGCTAAACTTACCGCAAGCCATTGGAGCTTGCGCAAGCGCTCACCTAAAAATAACATGCCAAGGAGTACGTTAAACAGAGGGTTTATAAAGTAACCAAGGCTTGCATCAAGCATATGGTCGTTGTTGACCGCCCAAATGAAAATAAGCCAATTGGCGGCAATTAGCACCGATGTGACAAACAATACTAAAAGTTGTTTGGGTTGCTTAAGGATAAGACGCAGACGACCAAATCCACCAATAAACTGCATCATGATTATCATAAATAAAAATGACCAAATGACTCGGTGCATTAATATATCTGTCGCAGGGACATCATGTAAAAGTTTAAAGTACAGTGGCGCAACACCCCAAATAACGTAAGCGCAAACTGCCAGAAAAACCCCTTTACGGTATTCTAAATCAGGCATAGTGAGTCAATTATGTGTAAAACGAAAAGAGAGGGCGATTGTAGGTCGCCACTTTGGATGACACAAGTGATTAAGCGAATTCTTTTATAGGGCGCATGTCAGGTTTATTGGCACTGTACTTATTTTATCCCACCATATAAGTTCCTGTACCGAATGCAATGTGAACGCCTTGTTCATTATGTAATTCCATTCGACATACAGATACACGATTACCTGACCGAATAACACTGCCTGTACCAGTGAAAATGTCACCACGACCAGGGCGTAAAAAGTCTACCCGCATATCAATCGTACCGAGCGTAGTAAGGCGTTGTTGTAGTTCTTCTATTGTCCAGTCATCTTTACTGGCAACTAATCCTGCAAATACCGTTAATCCGCCGACGACATCAAGTAATGTAGCGGTGACACCGCCATGAAGAATATTTTGATGAATATTGCCGATGAGTTCAGGTTTCATTTTTATGACAACCTCAACCCCGTCGATGTCGTAATGTTTAATATCTAATCCGAGTAAATTATGAAATGGAACTTGTTGATCGAATATTTCTGCAACATGTTGTAAAACTTGAGTTTGAATAGATGAGGTCATGAGCAATCCTTGTCGAGTTTTTATTATTGTGTTTGTTTTAGGGTGTTGTCATCACTGACATAGAGTAATTAATCTAACCCTAAAGTGCGTGAGACTCAATCATCATTGGTTTGCTAATTACGAGTAATCGTATTTTGCTTCAAGACATCTGTGGCTGAGTGCTTTAAAATGACGGTCCCCCATATGACATCATAGTGTGAATGGATATTCTGACTTCTACACCTATTTCAACCCTTGATGCTGCCGCGACCGAGCAAGATGTATTATCGGTAAGCTTACAGCAAGTTTTTGGTTATCGTGCCTTTCGTGAAGGGCAGCGAGAAGTCATTGAGCAAAGTTTGCAAGGCCAAGATACATTAGTCATTATGCCTACCGGCGGCGGTAAAAGTATGTGTTATCAATTGCCAGCTATTGTCCTGCCAGGGGTGACAGTAGTGGTGTCGCCATTGATTTCATTGATGAAAGATCAAGTCGATAGCTTATTACAAAGTGGTGTATCGGCTGCTTATCTCAATTCTTCTTTGCTGCGGGAGCAAAGTGCTGAGGTACTTCGTAAGCTTCACGCTGGCGAGATTAAGTTGTTGTATGTATCTCCAGAACGTTTATTGCGTCCGGATTTTATTGAACGCCTGCAATCAGTTGAACTTTCGATGTTTGCTGTTGATGAAGCGCATTGTATTAGCCAATGGGGACATGACTTTAGGCCGGAATATGCAGCATTAGGGCAGTTAAAACAGTATTTTCCTTATTTACCTTTAATGGCCTTAACAGCAACGGCTGATCATGCGACGCGTTTAAGTATATGCGAACGCTTAGGCGTAACACCATATACTTTATTGTCGAGTTTTGATCGACCCAATATTCGTTATACTGTGGCAGAAAAGCTTAATGCAACTAATCAACTACGACAGTTTCTGACGATACAAAATGGGGCCAGCGGCATTGTGTATTGCAGTAGCCGGCGTCGAGTTGACGAGGTCGCTGAGCGTTTACGTTTACAAGGATTTAATGCTCAGGCGTATCATGCTGGTTTGAGCCAAGAAGAGCGTGCTAACGTTCAAGACAAGTTTTTAAAAGATCAAATTGACATCGTGGTAGCGACGGTTGCTTTTGGCATGGGGATTAACAAGTCAAATGTACGTTTTGTTGTGCACTATGATATCCCTAAAAGTATAGAAGCCTATTATCAAGAAACGGGTCGAGCGGGGCGAGATGGCCTAGAGGCAGAAGCCTATATGTTGTTTGATCCTGCGGATATTGGCCGTGTTAGGCATTTGATTGAGCAATCTGAACCTGGACCTCAACAACAAGTCGAATTTCATAAATTACATACTATGGCTGCATTTGCTGAAGCGCAGACCTGCCGACGTCAAGTATTGTTAAATTATTTTGATGAAGTGGCATCTGAACCATGTGGTAACTGTGATATCTGTCTTGATCCACCTAAGCGATATGATGGCACTGAAGATGCGCAAAAGGTATTGTCTTGTATTTATCGTTTGCAGCAACGCTTTGGGATCCACCATGTCATTGAAGTATTACGTGGCTCCAAAGCGGCTAATATCGTCGAAAGAGGTCATGATAAGTTATCTACATGGGGAATAGGCAAAGATAAGTCAACTGAGTTTTGGCTCAGTGTTATCCGCCAGTTAATCCATTTAGGATTGATGAGTCAGGATATTACCCGTGGTTCAGCGATTAAACTAAATCCAGCAGCAAGGCCAGTATTGAAAGCAGAAGTGTCACTCATGCTGGCTGAACCTCGGATACAATTAATTGATATTAAACGTAAGCCTAACTCCCGTACGCCACAGCAATATGACCGTAAATTGTTTGCACGTTTAAAGCTATTGCGTCGTGAACTGGCAGAGAAAAATGATATTCCACCTTATTTAGTCTTTAACGATGCAACTTTAGCAGAAATGTCAGTCATGTTGCCCACAAGCCCTAGCGAAATGTTAGCTGTAAACGGCGTTGGGCAGATTAAACTTGATCGGTTTGGTGGTGATTTTTTAGATGAAATATCCGATTATCTTACGCAGGGTTAACAATTGTTTTCCAATCACAACTGATTGTTATGGTCTTGGGATTTGATTTTGCTTAATTGATTTAACACCGCTTTTTTTAACAAAACCTCAAAGCTGTCAAGTTGTTGTAAACTGGCTACACCTATATTGACTCTTCCTTCGGTTCGCCATGTTCCGAGAACTTGCGATATTTGATTAGCGACTTTCTCTGCGCCAATTGAAGATGTATGCGGCAGAATGATAATGAGTTCATTTTCGCTATGGCGAAATAACTGATCTTGTTCTCTAAGTGTATTTTTCAGTTGCGGCGTAATAAATGGCATGTCTGCTTGATGAATATGGCTTGTGTCGATGAGTAACATACTTAGCTGGTAATGTCCGCGTTTAGCATTATCGAGCATGCTATTAATCTGTTGTTGTTGATTGTCTTCCTCATGTTCCACAGCTGATGGCCTAGGTTTTCGTATCAAAAAGAGTATCAATCCAATTGACAGTAACAAGATAATAAGGGCTGTCATAATCAAGTTTTGATTGGTAGGACTCAGTGGTTTTTCTGCTGGTATGCTAGCTTCGCTTTGTGCAGTTATTCTGGCTTTATATTGCATGAAGTGGGCATTATTTAACTTGGCAGTAGCTTGTTTAGCGGCTTCAAAACGCTGTACTTGAAATTGATAAGCCTCTTCAAATTGATTCTGCTCTGCGTAATATTGGCTGAGTATTTGATTAAACTCTTCTAAATCTGAAAACTGCTTAAGCTCAGTGGCTTGTGTAATGATGTCATTTAACAGAGACAAGGCTTGGTTATCTTTATGCTGTGCAAAATACACCTTAGCCAATGTACGCTTGATGCGCATGACATAAATGGGTTCTTGATATTTAGTGAAGAGCTCAATGCTTGATAGTGAGAGTTGTTCGGCGATGTCATGGTCGCCAACGTATAGACGAATACTTGCCAATAAGGCATTACCGGTTGCGAGGTCTCTTTCTGATGTATTTTTGTTATTTTCAGCTTCTGCTTTGTTGAGGAAATATAACACTTGAGCTTTATCTGTTTTCACCATATTAATTCGCGCTAAATTAATCGCAAATGCAAAACTAAGTTTACCAAAGGTTGATGAGTTTTTATAAGCGAGTTCTGCAAAGTGTAATGCTTCTTCAACATCGCCCATAGAGAAAAATACGTTGGCTATTTCTGCTTGTAGATACGATTTGGGCAATAAATACCAATTCTGAAATTGTGTCTGTGACGCATCAAAAATATCTAGCGCATAACGTAAATCTTCAATGGCAGAATTAAAATTTTCTAAGCTAGTATTTTGCCTACTTCTGGCATAAAGACTATTTACAATAGCTTGCTTTTCAGAATAACGCTTTGCTAAGCGAAGAGCTTCTTCTGTGAGTTGTTGCTCTTGAAGTGTATTACCAAGACTTTGATGTGCTGAAGCTTCACATTGTAGAAAATATGGGCGAGCTGTGTCGTATTTAAATTCTCTTGCATTCATTTCTCCTTGTTTCGCTAAGATTATCGCTTGATTAAACTCACCAAACTCTAATAAATTAAAACAACGTAACAAGCTTAATCGCAATATATTTATGTCTGATAATGGCCGGTTAGCATGTTGTTGTTCCAGTGAATCAATGAGTGCTTTTGCCTCGTCTGATCGTTGAGAATTGATATTGTTTATCACATTAAGTTGTTCAAGAATGCTCAGTTGTTGAGTTTGGTCGATGATGTCGTCGGAGAGTAATAAACGTTGTGATGGTTGAGCGAAAGCAGGGGATACGACTAAATACAGAGTTAGACCCAAGATTAATGTAACAATACGACTAAAGTGATACGTAATATTCTTTTTTGATAACATCATCGTCATACATCTACTTAACATGGGGGGTAACATTATACGATTATTTATATCGAGAGATATAATAATATAACTGGCGCAGTGACTTAGGTCTGAGTTTCGTTGTATTTATTGACATGATTTACATGGGGTAGTGAGTCGTTTAGCACAAGCTAATTAAATGCTAGTTTTGCTGTAATGAAGCACTAGTACGCCATCAACTTTTTCACCTTGACCAAATTAGGGTTGACACAGAGGGCTGGTCGCGTTATTTATTAAGCACTGACATATTTACACGTCGTACATTTAGCATAGTTAGTTACATTAAGTGAATATTATTGTTATGAATACACAGACACTATTACTCGGACTCCTTCTCCTCTCTCGCATATCCTGCGCGGAGTCCTTTGTGTTACATGCAAAATAATTCATTAAGCATACACAAACCCCGCGCTAACAGCCGCGGGGTTTTTTTTAGCCCTTTTAAAATGAATCAGTTGTGAGTCTGCAGCTCGTTTAAATAAACATAATGGTCGATGGAGAAATTCGATGTCCAATAGAGTCATAATTTTTGATACTACCTTACGTGATGGTGAACAAGCGCTTGCAGCCAGTTTAACCGTTAAAGAAAAGCTACAAATTGCCTTAGCTCTTGAACGTTTGGGTGTAGATGTTATGGAAGTCGGTTTTCCTGTTTCATCTCCAGGGGATTTTCAGTCAGTGCAGACGATTGCAAAAACCATTAAAAATAGTCGAGTGTGTGCGTTATCTCGTGCACTTGAAAAAGATATTGATGCTGCAGCCCAAGCTTTGTCTGTAGCTGATCAGTTTCGAATTCATACCTTTATTTCTACCTCGACCATTCATGTAGAAAGTAAATTAAAGCGTTCTTTCGACGATGTGTTAGAAATGGCCGTTAATGCGGTTAAATACGCCAGACGTTTTACTGATGATGTCGAATTTTCGTGTGAAGATGCTGGCCGTACCCCAATCGATAATTTATGTCGTATGGTAGAAGAGGCAATTAAAGCGGGTGCTCGAACCATTAATATTCCTGACACTGTGGGTTATACAGTGCCAAGTGAGTTTGGTGGCATTATTCAAACCTTATTTAACCGAGTGCCCAATATTGATCAAGCAGTGATCTCGGTTCATTGTCATGACGATCTAGGTTTGTCGGTTGCTAACTCTATCGCCGCCGTTGAAATGGGGGCGCGTCAAATTGAATGTACCATTAATGGTATTGGCGAACGTGCAGGTAACTGTTCGTTAGAAGAAATCGCGATGATCCTTGCTACTCGTAAAGGTTTGTTGGATTTAGACTGTGGTATTAACGCTAAAGAAATTCACCGTACGTCATCGTTAGTTAGCCAGTTATGTAACATGCCGATCCAAGCCAATAAGGCGATTGTGGGGACCAATGCATTCTCTCACTCATCGGGCATTCATCAAGACGGCATGCTAAAAGCCAAAAATACTTACGAGATTATGACGCCAGAAAGCATTGGCTTAAATCGTAATAACTTGAACATGACGTCCCGCTCTGGTCGCCATGTGATTAAGCATCGCATGGAAGAAATGGGTTACCAGTCAAGCGATTATGACATGGACAGCCTTTACGAGCAGTTTTTGACTCTGGCCGATAAAAAAGGCCAAGTGTTTGATTATGACTTAGAAGCATTGGTGTTTATGGAGTCGCAGGCGCAAGATGACGATAAGTACCAGCTTCAGCACATGATGGTGCATTCTGATTCAACTGAAGGTGTGGCAACCGCAACGGTACGTATTGCTGTTGATGGCAAAGATATTACTGAGGCGGCAACAGGTAATGGTCCAGTGGATGCGGCATATAATGCCATCGCTCGTGCGACGAACCGTAAAATTAATATTACTAATTATAAGTTAAGCGCGAAAGGCGAAGGTCAAAATGCGCTTGGACAAGTTGATATTACTGCAAAATATCATGAACAAATGTTCCACGGTGTTGGTTTAGCAACAGACGTCGTTGAAGCATCAGCTCAAGCGTTAGTGCATGTGATGAACTTAGTGTACCGCGCAGATAAAGTGGCTGATTTTAAACAACAGATCTATAAAGAAAGGGAGTTAGGTGGCGTATGAGTTATCAAATAGCAGTTTTGTCGGGTGATGGTATTGGTCCTGAAGTGATGGCTGAAGCGCGTAAAGTGCTTAATGCTGTTGAAATACGTTTTGGACTGGATATTCAATACACCGAATTTGATGTCGGCGGTATTGCCATTGATAACCATGGCTGTCCTTTACCTGACGTGACCTTAAAAGGCTGCGAAGCAGCTGATGCGATTTTATTTGGTAGTGTGGGTGGCCCTAAGTGGGAGCATTTACCACCCAATGATCAACCTGAACGCGGCGCATTATTGCCGTTGCGCGGTCACTTTGAGCTATTTTGTAATTTACGCCCAGCAAAATTACATGACGGCTTAGAACATATGTCACCGCTTCGTAGTGATATATCAGCCCGTGGTTTTGACGTATTGTGTGTGCGTGAATTAACCGGTGGTATTTACTTTGGCAAGCCGAAAGGGCGCCAAGGTGAAGGCAACGATGAAGAAGCCTTTGATACCATGCGTTATAGTCGCCGCGAAATTAGCCGTATCGCGCGTATCGCTTTTGAAGCGGCGCGTGGGCGTAAAAATAAGGTCACTTCAGTAGATAAGGCTAACGTATTGGCCTGTTCAGTATTATGGCGCCAAGTGGTGGAAGAGGTCGCAAAAGACTTTCCTGATGTCACTTTAGAACACATCTATATTGATAACGCGACTATGCAGCTATTACGTCGTCCTGATGAGTTTGACGTAATGCTATGTTCAAACTTATTTGGTGATATTTTGTCGGATGAGATTGCCATGTTAACAGGCTCTATGGGGCTATTATCGTCGGCAAGTATGAACAGCACCGGTTTTGGTTTATTTGAACCCGCAGGTGGCAGTGCGCCAGATATTGCTGGCCAAGGTATTGCTAACCCGGTAGCGCAGATTTTGTCTGCTGCATTAATGCTACGCCACAGTCTAAAGCAAGAAGAGGCGGCAAGTGCTATTGAACGTGCTGTAACAAAAGCATTGGCAAGTGGTTACCTAACCGGTGAGTTACTTGCTGCAAACAAACGCAGTGAGGCTAAATCGACAGCACAAATGGGTGATTTTATCGCTCAAGCAGTAAAGGAAGGTGTGTAATGGCTAAAGTGACAGGTAAAACCTTATACGAAAAAGTGTGGGACTCACACATTGTTGCCAGCCCAGAAGGCGAAGCGCCAGTTGTGTATGTTGATCGTCATTTGGTGCATGAGGTGACATCACCACAAGCCTTTAGTGGTTTAAAAGTGGCTGGACGTAAACTACGTGCGCCACAGAAAACCTTTGCCACGATGGATCACAATACCTCTACACGTAGCGCGAGTTTAGATGCGTTAAGCCCAATGGCGCGAACGCAAGTAGAAACCCTAGCGCAAAACTGTAAAGAATTTGGCGTGCTCCTGTACGACATTCATCATCCTAATCAAGGTATTGTCCATGTGATGGGGCCAGAATTAGGCATTACCTTACCAGGGACTGTTATTGTGTGTGGAGATTCGCATACGGCAACTCATGGTGCATTTGGTGCGTTAGCATTTGGTATTGGTACATCCGAAGTTGAGCACGTATTGGCTACGCAAACCCTACGCCAATTAAAAGCTAAAACCATGAAAGTGGAAGTGCGTGGTAAAGTCACCGATGGCGTTACGGCTAAAGATATTGTGCTGGCGATTATCGGTAAGCTTGGTATGGATGGTGGCACAGGTTACGTGGTTGAGTTTTGTGGTGAAGCCATTGAGGCACTAACCATGGAAGGCAGAATGACGTTATGCAACATGGCCATTGAAATGGGCGCTAAAGCCGGCATGGTTGCGCCTGACCAAACCACCTTTAATTATTTAAAAGGTCGTGAGTTTGCCCCGAAAGATGACGTGTGGGAGCAAGCGGTTGCCGCATGGTCTGAGCTTAAAACTGATACTGACGCCATTTTTGATGCCGAAGTGGTATTAGATGCTAATGATATCGCGCCGCAGTTAACTTGGGGGACTAACCCTGGCCAAGTGGTTGCGATTGATGGTGTTGTACCTAACCCAGAAGCCGAAACCAACAGCACTAATCGCACTAGTATGATTAAAGCATTAGAGTATATCGGCCTTTCGGCGGGCACTAAGATGACTGACATTAGTATTAATAAAGTGTTTATTGGTTCTTGTACTAACTCGCGTATTGAAGATTTACGATCTGCTGCGGTACATGCTAAAAATCGTAAAGTTGCTGATGGTGTCGTCGCTATTGTGGTGCCTGGTTCTGGCCAAGTGAAGTTACAAGCGGAAGCGGAAGGGTTAGACAAAATTTTTATCGAAGCGGGTTTTGAATGGCGCTTACCAGGCTGCTCGATGTGCCTTGCCATGAATGATGATCGATTAGAAGCGGGCGATCGTTGTGCATCAACCAGTAACCGTAATTTTGAAGGCCGTCAAGGTCGTGGCAGTCGGACCCATTTGGTTAGCCCTGCTATGGCAGCAGCTGCCGCAGTGGCTGGTCATTTTGTTGATATTCGCAAACCATACTAAACCGAGATAGGAGATATACATGCAAGCATTTACTGCCCATACTGGTTTAGCGGTAGCCATTGATAGTGCTAATATCGATACCGATCAGATTATTCCAAAGCAATTTTTGTCTAAAGTCACCCGTGACGGTTTTGGAGTGCACTTATTCCATGATTGGCGTTACTTGGATGATGCAGGCGATGAGCCTAATCCTGATTTTGCACTTAATCAGCCGCGTTATAAAGGCGCATCTATTTTACTCGCACAAGAAAACTTTGGCTGTGGGTCGTCGCGAGAGCATGCTCCATGGGCATTAGCTGATTTTGGCTTTCGAGTGGTTATTGCGCCGACGTTCGCCGATATTTTTTACGGCAACTCGATTAATAATGGCTTGTTACCCGTCAAGCTGACAGCTGCTCAAGTGCAGCAATTGATCGATGAAGTTGCGGCCAAAGAAGGTGCCCAGATTACAGTAGATTTACAAGCGCTAACGGTAATCTCGCCTTCTGGAAGCGTGTTCGATTTCACCATTGTGGAGTCTGCGAGACATAAATTACTAAATGGTCTTGATGCTATCGGTTTGACCTTGTCATTTGAGCAACAGATCAGTGATTATGAAGAAAAAATACCAGCTTGGTTTGCTTAACATAGCGTAATTAAAGCGCTTTCGTGTGTGACAAGCACTAAATTATAGCGTTGTATTAAACCTCTTTATGTTCTCATGAAGAGGTTTTTTTATTTTATATGGTAATAATTTTTACGCAGCTATTTTTATCTCTCGAATTAATCGAGTTAAATGTTACATGTATGTGTTACCCCGTTAAGCTTACTCGTGTATCGGTGTAATGAATTTATATTGTTGTTATTAATAGTAAAAATATTCTATTTATCATTTGACTCATTATTAAGTTTACAGCTATACCGTTTTTCGCTTTATCGTTCGCATGATAAATTCTAAAGTTTGTTCCCGATCACACTTTAAATCCAATGATGTACTTGTTTTTGTGTGTCTTTATGTTGTTGCAAAGCTTCTTCGGATCAGTAAACTGGCCGCTTCATTTAAATCGAGCTTTTACTCTATGTAGGCCGATTTATGCAGTTTGAATCTACAACACAGAGAATCATAATGAAAAAAACAGTGTTAACACTGGCTATTAGCGCCATTGTATTCGGGACAACGACTCAAGTATACGCAGCTGGTTTTCAACTAGCAGAATATTCTGCAACAGGTTTAGGCCGTGCATTTGCTGGTGAAGCAGCCATCGCTGACAATGCGTCAACTCAAGCGCGTAATCCGGCGATGTTGTCATACCTTGAAGGCCGCCAAGTGTCTGCTGGTGGTATTTATGTTATGCCCAATGTTGATGTGGTTGGTGATATCGGTATTTCGTCGTCGCTGTTTGGCGCAGACCCTTTAATGATAAATGCCGATGCATACGATGTTGCGGATAATGCACTTGTTCCCAACTTTTATTATTCAAACCAACTGAATGAACAGTGGACTTGGGGCCTTGCGGTTAATTCAAATTATGGTTTGGCTACCGATATTCCAGTGGCGGATGCCGCAGCTATTTTTGGCAGTAAAACCTCAATTACCACAGTCGAATTTAACCCAAGTCTTGCTTATCGTTTTGATGACTCATTCTCGGTAGGTGCTGGCTTGCGTATTGTCTACGGTGAGGGTGAAGTGGGGGCGACTGCGCCGGGTTGGATTGATGCGCTTAAAGCTAATTTACCTACCAGTATTAGTACTGGTTTACCCTCAGGTGGGACAGACCTTAAATCAATGGAAGGTGATGATGTTGGGTACGGTTGGAAAGCGGGCGCTAGCTGGCAAATTAACTCAGCAAACCGTATTGGTTTAGCTTATCACAGCAGTGTAGACCTTAAGTTGGATGGTCATGTTGCTGGCGTTATATATAACGGTGGCCAAGATATCGAAATAGAAGGCTACTTGCCAATTGAATTACCTGCATTTGCAGAGCTAGCTTCTTACCATCAATTAACCGAAAACTGGGCGATGCATGCTAGTGTAAATTGGACTGAATGGAATGTGTTTGAACAGTTAGTTGCTTATTTTCCTGGTGACGTTAAACCTGTTGGTGATGTAGAGTCCAATGTTGTTAAAGAAGAGAACTTTGAAGATAATTGGCGTTATGCACTTGGTACAACATATACACTAAATGATCAGTGGACATTACGTGCGGGTATGGCATTAGATAAAACCGCCGTTGACGATAAACATCGTACCACAACTATCCCTGACTCTGACCGTTTATGGTTTAGTGTTGGTACTGGTTATCAAGTCTCCAAAAATTTGAATATTGATGTTGGAGTGACTTATATTCGTACTCATGGTGATGCGCCAATTACTGAAACACAAGATTTAGTAAACTTAGCATCTATAGAATTTGCTGGCGAAGCCACTGGTCATGTGTGGTTAACGGGTGTGCAGTTAAACTATAAAATGTAATTGCTTTATTTGATTTAACTCATAAAGGGCCTCGTATTTACGGGGCTTTTTTGTGTGATATCTATTCATATGGACATTAAAGAAATACTTTATTCTATGCACAGTTATTGATTGTGGCTTAATGAGCATCTGTGTTGTCTCTACATTTGAGGTTTAGCCACATGATCAGATGATTAACGTGATAAGTATTATTCATTATGTTGGAGGGGGGAGATTTGCAGTAGATACTTGCTTGCATTACTTCTAGCTGTCGATGTACGATGTGAGATTCTTTATTAAACAGATAAATCATATAAAAATAATCATATAGAAATGGTATAGGAAATCAAATGGTTGCTAAAAAATACATTGTCGCATTAGATCAAGGCACCACAAGTTCTCGTGCCATTGTGTTTGATCACCAAGCGAATATTGTTGCCGTTGCGCATCGTGAATTTACTCAACATTATCCGCAGGCAGGTTGGGTAGAGCATGACCCTATGGAGATATGGTCTTCACAAAGTTCAGTACTTGTTGAGGTACTGACTCGTGCGGGGATTAGTCGTCATGATGTTGCCGCGATTGGCATTACGAATCAGCGCGAAACGACGATTGTCTGGAATAAGCATACAGGTAAACCTATTTATAACGCCATTGTTTGGCAATGTCGTCGCAGTCAAGTGATTTGCCAGCGCCATAAAGCCCAAGGTGTGGAAGATATGGTTCGTCAAAAAACCGGGCTAGTACTTGATCCGTATTTTTCAGCATCAAAAATTGAGTGGATTTTAGATCATGTTGAAGGCGCTCGAGAACTTGCTGAAGCAGGTGATCTATTGTTTGGTACTGTTGATACCTGGCTAGTGTGGAAGTTGACTCAAGGTGAAGTGCATGTGACCGAACCGACTAATGCTTCTCGGACCATGTTATTTAATATTCATGATCTACAATGGGATCAAGAGCTGCTCGATCTGTTTAATATACCTAGGGCAATGTTACCTGAAGTAAAACCCTCTTGCGCAATATACGGTTATACGGAACTTGCAGGTAATCATGTGCCCGTTGCTGGGATGGCAGGCGATCAACAATCGGCGTTATTTGGCCAATTGTGCATTGAGCCTGGGATGGCTAAAAATACCTATGGTACTGGATGCTTTTTGTTGATGAATACGGGCGATAAAGCTGTAGAGTCAACCCATGGTTTGTTAACGACCATTGCTATTGGTGCTGATACAAAGGTGAATTATGCCTTAGAAGGCTCGGTATTTATGGGGGGCGCAGTGATTCAGTGGTTGCGCGATGAGTTAGGCCTTATTGCAGATGCTTGTGACACTCAATATTTTGCCGACAAAGTGGATGACACAAATGGGGTTTACTTGGTGCCAGCATTTGTGGGCTTAGGTGCACCATATTGGGATGCCGATGCTCGTGGTGCCATTATAGGATTAACTCGTGGCGCTAATCGCAATCATATTATTCGTGCAGCGTTAGAGGCCATTGCTTATCAGTCACGTGACGTGCTTGATGCCATGAGCAAAGATTCTAATGTGCCATTAACCGAAATCCGTGTAGATGGCGGTGCGGTTGCTAATGATTTTTTAATGCAATTCCAAGCTGATATTACAGACGCCAAAGTCATCCGTCCTTTAGTCACTGAAACGACTGCAATGGGGGCTGCTTTTTTAGCGGGTTTGGCTGTTGGGGTGTGGAAATCGACTGATGAATTGCAAGCAATGTTATCAACTGAGCGGGAATTTACATCGACAATGGACATTGAGACTCGTGTTAAGTTGTATCAGGGATGGAAGCAGGCTGTGTCGCAAGTCAGTCCCAATGTGTAATCTTGTTTAACTGTTTTCTACACTTCAATGTCTATAAGGTGGCTGGCGGTTTCTCCACGGGTTGAGAATCGCTTGTCTGTTTTCATTCGTTTAATTCGGCTACCAAAATTTTTCTTTTCATCTATGGTGCGCGGTTTTGCGCGTCTTTCTTGGCGCGGAGTTTCTTGACGTAAAATGGGTGTTTTATGAAGATGACTCGGTGGCAATTGTGACTGAGGTGCTTCATGGCTATCAGCGCTAATAGCGCTAACATTCTTAACTTGCTCAACAATCCTCTTTCGCTCACTCACCGCTTTTACAGGCCTAGCTAGCATGGCATATATGCTGTCAATACTCATGTTGTGCTCCTGTCGTGGTGAAACCATTGTTAATGCTGATCATCATAACTGTTTATCGACACAGTTTGATTAAAATTTAATCTTTTTTAAATGGGAATGGCTTTGTTGACACTGGATACTCTTGATTAATATGAACCATATTATTTTCTGGAATTAGTATATGAGTGACCATTAACACCCATGAGCACAGTAATGTGGCTCCTCTACACCTTTATAAATACAGTGTTTATTTTTGTGTTGTGTAATTCACTGCCATTATTGAAAGCTGTTAATAATTGTTTACTCAAGGGATTAAGAATAATTAACTGTGATTGCAAGATGCATTGATAAAATACAACACCCTCATGATGATGGCGTTAGAGGTAATCTTGAATACATTAAAGCTTTAATATGATGACGATTAACATCGAGCCTAGGCCGGATAACGGCAATGAGCATAATATGGCGCGGCTTTTTAACGGTGTAAAGTTGACTTAGTTAACCATTTTTAGGTTTTTAATGAAGACAAGCTTGGGTGATTGATCAAAGTGGCAAGTCAAGGATGAAGTGTTTTAACGATTAAATAAGATTAATTTAAACGCTTGCGTGTCAGTCATAGTCGATAAAGTGATCGTTATGTCTCTGGTTTTACTCATTTACCCTGATTTTCGGCTGTTTTTTACAGGCGACCCTATCATTAATCCTGCTTAATATTAATATGCTGCTAACCCGCTTGGGGTCTGGATTTAATATATCTATCCATCCCTTGACAAGACTTGCATAGAGTCCCTAAACTTAGCATTGGTGGGAGAAAGTGGATCATTGTGGATCAAATGCTAAAAAAAGAGGTGTAATAACGTGTTTCGTGGCGCTAGTGCAATCAACATGGATGCTAAAGGACGGATCGCTATTCCAGCGCGATACCGTGAAGCATTACGTGTCGATCATGGCGGCACCGTAATTATGACCGTTGACATTGAAGCCGCCTGTTTGCTGATTTATCCATTACATGAATGGGAGCAAGTTGAGGCAAAGCTGAGATTGCTTTCTGATACCGATCCGCTTGAACGCTCCTTTAAACGAAAATTACTAGGTCACGCACAAGATTGTGAACTAGATAGCCACGGACGTATTGTGATTCCGCCGGCTTTACGCAGTTTCGCCAGTTTAGAAAAGAAAACCATGCTGGTGGGCTTACTGAATAAATTTGAATTATGGGAAGAGTCAGCTTGGCAACAGCAAATGGATGATGGCAATGTGCTCATTCAAAGCCAAGATTTAGCCAGCAATGATCGCTTGGCCAACTTTTCACTGTAGTGACCAAAAAGGTTAGATGAACCCAATGAGCCAAGAGTTTGCCCATTTATCTGTATTACTGAGTGAGACCGTTGACGGACTCAATATCCAAACTGATGGCATCTACATTGATGGCACGTTTGGCCGTGGTGGACATTCACGTCATGTTTTAAGCCATTTGGGTGAAAAGGGTCGTTTAATTGCAATCGATCGTGATCCACAAGCTATTGAAGCAGCAAAGCAGTTTGCTGATGATCCTCGATTTCAAATCGTACATGGGGGCTTTGGCCAATTAGCTGAGTATGTCGAAGATCTTGGATTAACTGGACAAATTAATGGCGTGTTACTTGACCTTGGCGTGTCGTCTCCACAGTTAGATGATGCTGAACGTGGTTTTAGTTTCTTACGCGATGGGCCGCTTGATATGCGTATGGACAATAGCCAAGGACAAACTGCAGCACAATGGATTGCCCGTGCTGAGATTGAAGATATGGCTTGGGTATTTAAAACTTACGGTGAAGAAAAAAACTCGCGCCATATTGCTCGTTGTATTGCCGCAGATCGTGAAAAAACGCCATTTTTACGCACTAAAGATTTAGCAGATTTAATTGCGCGGATTACTAAAAATAAAGAGCGTAATAAGCACCCAGCAACACGAGTGTTCCAAGCTATTCGTATTTATATCAATAGTGAACTAGAGCAAATTGATCAAGCTCTTGAGGGGGCTTTAACGGTGTTAGCACCTCAAGGACGTTTATCTGTGATCAGTTTTCACTCGCTAGAAGATCGCATGGTAAAGCGTTTTATTCGTCGTCACAGCCAAGGTGAAAGCGTGCCACACGGACTGCCTATCACCGAAGCCGAAATTAATAAATCACGTAAGTTAAAAGCAGTCGGTAAAGCAATGAAACCTTCTGATGCAGAATTAGAGCAAAATCCACGTGCACGTAGCTCGGTGTTACGAGTTGCCGAGCGTCTAAATTATTAAAAATACTGAGGCTAATGTGAGTCAATCATCATTAAATTTACCTCGGATTGTGCTACATGATATTTGGCATCACAAATGGGTGCTGCTGTTAAGTGTACTAATTGTGTTAAGCGGTGTGTCTGTCGTTTATACCAGTCACGTTACACGTCAGTTGATTACCCAATGGGATCAACTATTACAAGAGCAAGATCGCTTAGATATTGAATGGCGAAATTTATTACTAGAAGAACAATCGCAATCTGAACACAGCCGTGTTACGCGGATGGCAACCAAAGAATTAAATATGGCTCGGCCGCTTCCAAAAGAGGAAGTTATCATTCGAGCCCGATGAGCATAGGGATAATGGCTAGACAAGCAAAGCAAAAATTAACTCACGAACTTATTCCATGGCGTTTATACGTTGTGGTGGGCTTCGTGTTGTTGTTATTTTGCAGTCTAATTGCACGAGCGGCTTATATTCAAATTATTGAGCCGGATAAACTGCGGCATGAAAGTGATATGCGCACTTTGCGCACAACCAGCAATCAAGTGCAACGAGGGTTAATAACCGATCGTAATGGCGATATGTTAGCGGTGAGTGTTCCTGTTCGTGCTGTGTGGGCCGATCCTAAACATGCCCATGATCAAGACGCATTTAAAGATATGCGCCGTTGGCAAGCATTAGCAGATGTATTGCAAGAACCTGTTAATGAACTTGTCAATAAAGTTAAGAACAATCCTAAAAAACGCTTTGTATACCTTAAACGCCAAGTGACATCAGCTGTAGCAGATTATATTGAGCAGCTGAAAATTGGGGGGATTTACCTTAAATCAGAATCTCGCCGTTATTACCCCTCAGGTGAAATTGCAGCACAATTAATTGGTATTACTAATATTGATGATGTGGGAATTGAAGGTATTGAGAACACTTATAATACTTGGTTAACAGGAACTCCCTCTAAACAAAAAGTACGTAAGTCCCGTGATGGTAGTGTCGTTGAACGCTTAGATATAGTTCAAGAAGGCGAAAGTTCGAACGATATCGTGCTAAGCATTGACCAACGTATTCAGCAGCTTGCTTATCGCGAACTGAAGCGTGCCACCGAAGTCTATCAGGCTACTTCAGGCTCTGTGGTGGTTATTGATGTCCTTACTGGTGAAGTGCTAGCGATGGCTAATACTCCTTCATATAACCCCAATGCCCGAGATAACCTTCAACCACATAGAATGCGCAATCGCGCATTAACGGACACATTTGAACCTGGTTCAACCATTAAACCCTTTGTTGTTGCTGCAGCGCTAGAAGCTGGCACAGTTAAAGCCAATGAATTGATAGCAACATCTCCTGGGTGGATGCGGATCGGCGGTCGTCAAGTTCGCGATTCCCATAATTATGGTGACATGTCACTGGCTAAAATTTTAGTTAAATCGAGTAACGTTGGTATCAGTAAGTTGGCGTTGTCTATTCCAGTACAGCAATTGTTGGGCACGTATCAGTCGATGGGGTTAGGTAATTATTCGGGCATTAATTTAACGGGTGAAAGTGCTGGGTTAATTCATGATCGTAATCGTTGGTCTGATTTTGAGCGCGCCACATTATCGTTCGGTTATGGTTTTACGGCGACGCCGCTACAAATTGCCCGCATGTATGCCACGCTTGGCAGCGGAGGCGTTTTGTATCCAGTATCAATTTTGAAGCTAAGACAAGCCCCTAAAGGTGAACAAGTCATTTCAACTCAAGTTGCTCATGACGTGATGAAAATGTTAGTGGGTGTGACAGAATCGGGAGGCACGGCGACCAAAGCACATATTGATGGTTACCCCGTTGCGGGTAAAACGGGCACTAGCCGTAAAGCAATTGCTGGGGGATATGGTGATGACTATGTTGCCTTGTTTGCTGGTGTTGCCCCTGTTCATAATCCGCGTTTGGCTATTTCTGTTGTCATTAACGAGCCAAAAGGTGACAAATATTATGGTGGCGATGTCGCTGGCCCTGCTTTTGCTAAAATAATGTCAGGTGCTTTGCAAATGCTTAATGTTGAACCGATTTCAGAGCGGGAGGCCGTTCATTTGGTCGCTGCGCAGGGAGCGCAAAATGATGTTATTAAATGACCTATTAGCGCCGTGGTTTCATTATTCAGGTCGCGAATCAATTAGCGGACTGACACTAGACAGCCGTGAAGTTGGATCTGGCGGTTTATTTGTGGCGTTGCCTGGACATAAAGTGGATGGCCGAACATTTATTCCTCAAGCGATTAACGCGGGGGCGACGGCACTACTGGTGCATACCGATAATCCTGATGAGCACGGTATAGTCGATCGAATTCAATATGCTATCCCGTTAGTCTATTTTTTCCAATTAGGCCGCCAATTATCCGCAGTTGCGGCGCAGTTTTATTTATCAAACAACAAATCCTTATCTTTGATTGGAATAACTGGTACCAACGGCAAAACCTCAGTAAGCCAAATTATTGCTCAAATTGTACATTTACTCGGGCATAAAGCCGCTGTGATGGGGACATTAGGTAATGGTTTATGGGGACAACTTGTTGATAGTGGTAACACCACGGCTGATGCTGTGACTGTGATGCGTCAACTTGGCGAGTTTTCTGCCCAAGGCGCAGAGTTGTGTGCCATGGAAGTCTCAAGCCATGGCTTAGTACAAGGGCGTGTTGAGGCAGCCCCATTTGAGATTGCGGTCTTTACCAATTTAAGCCGCGATCATCTTGATTACCATGGCGATATGGATTCTTACGCTGCCGCCAAAAAACGTTTATTTAAATTTCCTAGCCTAAAACATGGTGTTATTAATATTGATGATGCTATCGGATCCAAATGGTTGACCGAATTGGCAGATGGAAAAAATAAATCTTTCAGTATTGAAGGTAATACTTTAGCCGATTTTTATTGTGATGCTATTGAGTATCATGACGCAGGTGTGACTGCGAAATTACACTATCCATCTTTAAATGGACATGGACAGTTATCAGCACAAATTGAGTCACCATTATTAGGGGCATTTAATTTATCCAATCTGGTTGCCGTTATTGCAGCTTTGTATTTGCAAGGCACTGCAATGGCTTCAATATTAACGGTTGTGCCTAATTTAGTGCCAGTTGCAGGTCGTATGGAACGATTTTCATCACTTAATAAAGCCACTTTAGTCGTCGATTATGCCCATACACCAGATGCCATTGAGCAAGCATTAAGAGCATTGCGAGTACATTGTAAAGGTACTCTTTGGTGCGTATTTGGTTGTGGTGGCGATCGTGATAAAGGCAAGCGACCATTAATGGCACAAGCTGCTGAGCAATATGCGGATAAAGTGATGATCACTAGTGATAATGCTCGCAGTGAAGATCCACAAACCATTATTAATGATATTTTGCAGGGTATTAGTCAACCACAAGGTGTGCTTACCCAGGTCGACCGTATTCAAGCTATTACTCATGTTGCAGCATTAGCCAAGGCGGATGACATTGTATTACTTGCAGGTAAAGGCCATGAAACCTATCAAGAAATAGCTGGTCAACGTATAGATTATGATGAACGAGCTCTAGCCCTTAGGCTGTCTAAGGAGGCGTTATGATCCGTTTATCTTTATCTGCTTTAGCGCTACATCTCAATGGTACCTTAACGGGTGATGATCAGGTGATTAGTGCTGTTAGCACTGATAGTCGAAAAATTGATCCTCAATGTTTATTCATCGCCTTAAAAGGCGAGCGTTTTGATGGCCATGATTTTGCTGAAACCGCAATAAAAAATGGCGCACAAGCCCTCTTAGTTGATCATCTACTGCCTTTTGATGTGGCGCAAATTATTGTAGTCGACACACAAAAATCCATGGGCAACATTGGCGCACTTGTACGTCAACAGATTGACCCAATTTGTGTTGCCCTTACTGGCTCTAATGGCAAAACTAGCGTTAAAGAAATGCTGGCTACCATTTTATCGCAGCATCATCAGGTGTTGTTTACTGCCGGTAATTTTAACAATGAAATTGGTGTGCCATTAACTTTACTGCGTTTAAGTGAAGGTGATGAATATGGAGTATTTGAACTAGGGGCAAATCATCGAGGTGAGATTGATTACACCTCTTCGTTAGTTCAACCCCAAGTGGCGTTAGTTAATAACGTCGGCAGTGCCCACCTTGAAGGTTTTGGTTCACTCGATGGTGTGGCCGAAGCTAAATCAGAAATTTTCAATCATTTGGGCAAAGACGGCACCGCGGTGATTAATGCTGACGATAAGTATGCAGATTTTATGGTGCAACGGTCGCAAGGGCGAAAACAGCTGCTTTTTTCCCGTGAAATGAATGCCGTTGCAGATGTGACTGCGACAGATATTGTGACCGATACCAATGGGTGTTATCAATTCACATTAACCTTTGGTGAACAGCATAGCGTGGTGCAATTGCCTTTGGCGGGTCTGCATCAAGTAAGCAATGCGCTTGCCGCTGCATCGATATGTATAGCATTAACTATTCCGCTTAATGTTATTGCGCAAGGCTTAGTATTACTCCAACCAGTAAAAGGACGTATGCAACCATATGTTCTTGGTCGTGTTCTGTTAATTGATGATAGTTATAATGCGAATCCAACATCGGTAACGGCAGCAATAAATTGGTTGCAACAACGTGATGGATATCGTTGTTTAGTACTGGGAGATTTGGGTGAATTAGGCGACAATGCTGCCCCTTTGCATACCCGTGTTGGATTGCAGGTTAAAGATTCAGCGATAGAGGCTTTATTTTGTTGTGGACAGCTTTCGTCTCATACCAGTCAGGCTTATGGTAGTGAACATTTTTATGATCAGAATGCATTAATCGCGGCATTACAAAAACAGTTAGCCAGTATTAACGGTAATGTTACCGTTTTAGTTAAAGGTTCCCGCAGCGCCGCAATGGAGCGGGTTGTGGACAGTTTATTAAATGCCTATGGGCGTGGGGAGTTAGTGTAGATGCTGGTTTATCTAGCCGAGTATTTAACCCAATTTTACTCTGGGTTTAACGTTTTTTCATATGTAACGTTTCGGGCTATTTTAGGTTTGTTAACGGCATTGGTATTTAGTTTGTGGTGGGGACCAATTTTGATCAAACGTTTGCAAATGTTGCAAATTGGTCAAGTGGTTCGCGATGACGGCCCTGAGTCGCATTTTAGCAAACGTGGTACGCCTACCATGGGCGGAATACTAATCCTCGCAGGTATTTTTATCAGTGTGTTGCTGTGGGGCGATTTATCTAATCGTTACGTATTAGTCACTTTATTTGTATTAGCCAGTTTTGGTGCCATTGGTTTTATTGATGATTACCGTAAAGTCGTCAAAAAAGATACTAAGGGTCTTATTGCTCGCTGGAAATACGCGCTGCAATCTATTGCTGCGATTATGGTTGCGGTGTTTTTATATAGTTCATCAACCATGGGCGGCGAAACACAACTTGTGGTGCCATTTTTCAAAGACGTTATGCCACAACTTGGGTTTATGTTTATTTTATTGGCTTATTTCACCATCGTTGGTGCGAGTAATGCGGTAAACCTAACCGATGGTTTAGATGGTTTGGCTATTATGCCAACGGTGATGGTTGCGGCAGCTTTTGCATTGATTGCATATTTGTCTGGTCATGCACAATTTGCCAGTTATTTGCATATCCCTCATTTACCATTGGCAGGTGAGTTAGTGATTGTGTGTACGGCGATGGTTGGTGCTGGTTTAGGCTTTTTGTGGTTTAACACATACCCAGCACAGGTCTTTATGGGTGATGTGGGGTCATTAGCATTAGGCGCTGCGTTGGGTGTCATTGCCATTTTAGTTCGTCAAGAAATTTTATTGGTGATTATGGGGGGCGTATTTGTAATGGAAACCGTATCGGTGATCTTACAGGTGGGCTCGTATAAATTGCGTGGCCAACGTATTTTCCGTATGGCACCTATCCATCATCATTATGAGTTAAAAGGATGGCCAGAACCGCGTGTAATTGTGCGCTTTTGGATTATCTCGTTGTTTTTAGTGTTACTGGGCCTAGCGACTCTTAAATTACGCTAAACAATCAATAAAGGTCAGTATTATGCAAACTCAATACACGCACATCGTTTTAGGCTTAGGGGCAACAGGGCTCTCAGCCGTGCGTTTTTTAGTGGCTAAAGGTATTAAGCCTTTAGTGATGGACAGCCGTCGTAATCCGCCTGGTGCGGTGGCGTTGGCACAAGAGTTTGCTGATATAGAGTTACTTGCGGGCGGTTTTGATTGCCGTTATTTAGTTCAGGCCAAGCAGATTATCATTAGTCCGGGTGTACCGATCGATACTCCTGAAGTTCGGGCAGCGGTTGATATGGGCATTGAGGTCATAGGCGATGTTGAACTATTTGCTCGTGAACTTGCCGAGCGTAAACCTTGTGTGGTGGGTATTACGGGGTCAAATGGCAAGTCTACTGTGACAACATTGGTTTACGACATGTTGCGTGCAGCCGGCATGTCTGTAGCGATTGGTGGCAACATTGGTACTCCTGCTTTGGATTTACTTGCTGATAATATTGATTTTTATGTACTGGAACTGTCGAGCTTTCAACTCGAAACCACTCATTCATTAAACTGTATTGCGGCAACATGTCTCAATGTTAGCGAAGACCACATGGATCGTTATAGTGACTTAAACTCCTATCGCGAAGCCAAATTACGTTTATATACACAAAGTCGTTTTGTTATGTATAACCGTGACGATCGGTTGACTTATCCCTTAGAACCAATGAATCAAAATAATTTTGGTTTAGGCGTTCCTGAAGGAGATGAGTGGGGATTAAGCGATGGCAAAATTTTTCATGGTGACAGTGAGATTATTAATTTAAGTGATGTCAGGTTAATTGGTAGCCATAACCATGCAAATTTATTAGCCGCTATGGCATTAGCTGACGCTTGTGGTGTAGCTAAAGATGCCATGATTGCAGTGGCGAAAAGCTTTGTTGGCTTAAGTCATCGTTGTGAGTTGATTGCGATTAAACAAGGTGTTTCTTATATCAATGACTCTAAAGCGACCAATGTTGGTGCGACAGTTGCTGCACTTGAAGGACTCAATTCGCATTTAGGTGATTTGTATTTAATTGCTGGTGGCGATGGTAAAGGCGGCGATTTTAGCCCGCTTGCAGGACCATTAGACAATATTACTCAATTGATAACTCTGGGCCGAGATGGACCTAAAATAGCGAAATTGAAAGCGGATTCATTGCAAGTGGCTAGTATGGCCGAAGCAGTGACAAAAGCCGCTGAATTAGCAACTTCTGGTGACATAGTGTTGTTGTCTCCAGCTTGTGCCAGTTTAGATATGTATAAAAACTTTATGGCCCGCGGTGATGATTTTAAACAGTGCGTGGAGTTGTTAGCCGATGGCGAATAACGAGCAGCAATTAAGCTTGTTTAAGCGAGGTCTTAATTGGTCTTTACCCTCGTTGTTATCAGATAATCATGCTCCAGGTATGCAGTTATATGATCGTAGTTTTTTAGTCGCGATTGTTGGCTTGATGTGTTTTGGCTTTGTGATGGTAATGTCTGCTTCGATGCCCGAAGCGACAAAGCTAACAGGTGATCCATTTTATTTTATGTACCGCCATGCGCTTTATCTTGTTGGCTGCGTGTTGATAGCATTCGTGGTATTGCGGTTCGAGGTTAGTTATTGGGAAAAAAACAGCGGCATGTTGATGTTAGCTGTGTTGATATTATTAATAGCGGTTTTGTTTATCGGTACATCTGTTAACGGGGCAAGGCGTTGGTTGTCTATCGGTCCCATTAGGATCCAAGTCGCTGAAATGGCGAAATTTGTATTTATTGTCTATATGGCCGGTTATTTAGTGCGTCGCCATGGTGAGTTACGCGAAAACCGCAAAGGTTTTTATAAACCTATTGTGGTTTACGGATTGTTTGCTGTGCTGATTTTGTTACAGCCAGATCTTGGTACTGTTGTTGTGCTGTTTGTGTGTACCGTCAGCTTACTGTTTTTAGCTGGTGCGCGTATAACTGACTTTATGGTGTTGATATTACTTGGTGTGGCAACGTTTGTATTGCTGGTGCTGTTTGAGCCTTATCGTATGCGACGAGTGATATCATTTATCGACCCATGGGAAGACCCATTTGGCAGCGGCTACCAATTAACACAATCCTTAATGGCTTATGGTCGAGGTGATTGGTTTGGGCAAGGGCTAGGTAACAGTATTCAAAAGTTAGCGTATTTACCCGAAGCACACACTGATTTTATCTTCGCGGTGATCGGTGAGGAGCTTGGTTTTATCGGGATTATTTTGGTGTTATGTACATTATTTTTTATTGCGATACGTGCAATTAGACTAGGTAATTTATGTTTAAAAATGCAACGTCCTTTTGAAAGTTATGTAGCTTATGGTGTGGGTATTTGGGTTTGTTTTCAGACCGTAGTTAATGTAGGGGCCAGTATTGGTATGTTACCCACTAAAGGGTTAACTCTACCGTTTATTAGCTATGGTGGCAGTAGTTTGTGGATCATGACCGCGGCGGTGATGTTACTTGTTAGGATTGACCATGAACGTCGTGTGAGTTTGGTGCAGGCAGTACAAGGGAGAACACATTAATGAATAGTAATATTAGCAGTTCTCCTAAGATATTGATTATGGCTGGTGGTACGGGTGGACATGTTTTTCCTGCACTTGCAGTAGCGAAGTATTTAACTGAAAAAGGCTGGCAAGTTCGTTGGTTAGGTACTGCCGATCGTATGGAGTCGCGCTTAGTGCCTCAACATGGGTTTGATATTGAATTTATTGATATTAAAGGCGTGCGTGGTAATGGACTCATTCGTAAATTAGCTGCGCTATTTAAAATTATACGATCAATTATCCAAGCTAAAGCTGTTATTGACGATTTTCAGCCTGATGTGATTTTAGGCATGGGTGGATTTGCTAGCGGCCCCGGTGGTGTTGCCGGTAGGTTGTCCGGCGTACCGCTGGTATTGCATGAGCAAAATGCGATTCCAGGGTTAACCAACAAACTGTTATCAAAAATCGCTAAAAAGGTATTGTGCGCATTTCCTAATACTTTTGCTGATAGCGTGGCTAATGTTGAGGTTGTGGGCAATCCTATTCGACAAGAATTAATTGACTTAGGTGCTCAAATTAAAGCGTCACAAGCTGATGCATTACGCGTGCTGGTTGTTGGTGGCAGTTTAGGCGCAAAAGTGTTGAATGATGTGATGCCTTCTGTCGTTGCTCATTTATGCAAGCATCACTCTTTGACCGTTTGGCACCAAGTGGGTAAGAATAACCATGCCACGGTGAAAGCAAGTTATCAACAACTTGGACAATCAGACAGTGTAAATGTTGCTGAATTTATTGATGATATGGAAGCGGCTTACCGTTGGGCAGATGTTGTTGTATGTCGCTCTGGAGCGCTTACTGTATCAGAGCTTGCTGCAGTGGGACTGCCGAGTATTTTAGTACCGTACCCCTATGCAGTTGATGATCATCAAACCGTAAATGCATCCGTTTTAGTGGATGCTGGCGCAGGTTTTTTATTGCCTCAAACCATTTTAAATGCAGATAATCTCGCGGAAAAACTGCAATTATTTGCTGAAAATAGACATGAACTGGCTCAAATGGGCCACAAAGCAAGAGGTGTAGCAGTATTAGATGCAACTCAACGAGTAGCTGATATTTGTGCCTCATTTGCGAGAAAGGGTTGAAATGACAAAAACAGAAAGATATGCACAACTTCGTAGCATGATCCCTGAAATGAGACGAATTAAGCGCATTCATTTTGTTGGCATCGGTGGTGCTGGCATGGGTGGTATTGCGGAAGTGCTTGTGAATGAAGGTTATCAAGTGAGTGGTTCGGATATCGCTGTAAATAGTGTAACTGAACGTCTAAATCGCTTAGGGGCAAAAATCATTATCGGCCATCAGGCCCAAAGCGTTGAGCAGGTAGATGTGGTTGTAGTGTCAACCGCCATTAACCCACAAAATCCAGAGATACTTGCTGCTAAAGAATTGCGCATTCCGATTGTGCGCCGTGCAGAAATGCTCGCTGAGTTAATGCGTTATCGCCATGGTGTAGCCATTGCGGGCACTCATGGTAAAACAACGACTACAAGTTTGATTGCCAGTGTATATGGTCAAGCTGATCGCGACCCAACATTTGTCATTGGCGGATTATTAAATAGCGCTGGCACCAATGCACGTTTAGGCACTAGTCGTTACCTAATTGCAGAAGCTGATGAAAGTGATGCAAGCTTTTTACATTTGCAACCTATGGTCAGTGTCATCACAAATATCGAAGCCGATCATATGGACACTTATGGTGGTGATTTTGAGAAATTGAAAACCACTTTTGTCGATTTTTTACATAACCTGCCATTTTATGGTGTAGCGGTAATGTGTATTGATGATGATGTGATCCGCGAAATTATGCCACGTATTGGTCGCCATGTTGTGACCTATGGTTTTAGTGATGATGCCGACGTGCAGGCAATCAATTTTGCTCAAAATGGTCATCAGTCAAGCTTTTCTGTTAAACGTCATGGTAAAGATGATTTAGACATTGTGTTAAATTTACCTGGCCAGCATAACGTGTTAAATGCATTGGCAGCGATAGCCGTCGCCAGCGAAGATGACATTGATGATAGTGCGATTGTGCAGGCATTAGCAGAATTTGAAGGTATTGGTCGTCGCTTTCAACATTTAGGTGAATTTGAGACACCTAATGGCAGTGTGATGTTAGTGGATGATTATGGCCATCACCCAAGTGAAGTGTTAGCGACGATAAAAGCTGCACGAGCAGGTTGGCCGGATAAACGCTTAGTCATGGCATACCAGCCACACAGGTACAGCCGTACTCGTGACTTATATGAAGACTTTGTTGATGTATTGTCACAAGTTGACTGCCTGCTACTGTTAGATGTTTATGCCGCAGGTGAAGCGCCAATACCTGGAGCCGATGGACGGGCTTTGTGTCGTTCAATTAGATTGCGTGGTCAATTAGACCCTATTTTTATTGCCAGTCCAGATCAACTTGCCGCAGTATTACCTGATGTATTGCAACAAGGTGATTTATTTATGACTCAGGGCGCAGGCAACATAGGTGCTTTATCGAAAGAGTTAGCTCAAAATAATTTGGGTTGTAATTTAGTGGCAGAGTAACAATAAAGCAATTGATTTATAGTGTTATTTTGTTTTTAAAACGAGCTTTAATCCTATTTGGTAGGTCGATATAATGACCCATCTTTTGGGGGTTAACTCAGGAACAATGTCAGAGGCGGATTTAAGGTGTCGTGGAGCGATAAAGGACGGCAATTAAAACATAAACTGGCTCGTGTTAATTGGTATTTTTGTACTGGTTTACTGTTCTTAAGCTGTGTGCTTGGCACCGTAGTGTGGAGTGGTGTGCAATTACACAATTTGCTCAATGACGCCGATGCATTACCAATAAAAGCCGTTGCCATTAAAGGCGAGCGAATTTATACCACCGATGATGAAATCAAAAATGCATTACAGTCCATGATGCAGAACAGTTTTTTTAATGCCGATGTTGTGGATGTACAAAAAGCATTAGAAGCATTGCCCTGGGTTTATCATGCGTCAGTAAGACGAGAATGGCCGGCAAAGTTTAAAGTTACTTTGCAAGAACAGCAAGCAGTCGCTCACTGGAATCAAGTGTCTTGGCTCAATGTAAACGGTGATATTTTTGATGCATTAGCACATGCTGAACATGATGCCTTGCCCCAGCTTTATGGTCCAGAAGGGACTGAAATGGAAGTATTAACAAGTTATAAACAGTTAGATGATTTATTAACAATAAATGAATTTAAGTTAGCCAGTTTACGTTTAAGCCCGCGCCATGCTTGGCATGCAATACTAGCAAACGGGATTGAG
Organism: Shewanella sp. A22; assembly: GCF_053850585.1. Lineage (NCBI taxonomy): Bacteria > Pseudomonadati > Pseudomonadota > Gammaproteobacteria > Alteromonadales > Shewanellaceae > Shewanella > Shewanella sp. A22. The sequence goes on along the minus strand of NZ_JBSQBN010000016.1, from coordinate 8,395 downwards.
ATTGAGCTTGGACGAGAAGATAAAATGTCACGGATACAACGTTTTATTAATGTGTATCCTACTTTGAAGCAAAGTGAAAAACCAATTGCGACCGTTGATTTACGTTACGATACCGGGTTCGCTGTAGGTTGGGATGATTCAAAAAAGAGAGTCGACAATAAATGACCAAAAATCAGGAAAGAAACCTCATCGTGGGGTTGGATATAGGGACATCAAAGGTCGCAGTGATCATTGGTGAAGTATTACCTGATGGTGAAATTAGTGTTATTGGTTTAGGTAATCATCCTTCTCGCGGTATGGATAAAGGCGGCGTGAATGATCTTGACTCTATTGTGCGCAGCGTGCAAAGAGCGCTAGATCAAGCAGAATTAATGGCTGATTGCCAAGTGTCATCTGTTTATTTGAGCATTTCGGGTAAGCACATTGCTTGTCAAAACGAAAATGGCATGGTGTCCATTAACGATGAAGAAGTCACCCAAGAAGACGTAGATAATGTCATACATACCGCTCGCTCGGTGAAGATCCCGACTGAACGCCGTATTTTGCATGTATTGCCACAAGAATACTCTATCGACGTGCAAGACGGTATTAAAAGCCCGATTGGTATGTCTGGTATGCGCATGGAAGCCAAAGCGCATATTGTGACTTGTGCTAACGACATGGCCAAAAATATTACTAAAAGTGTTGAGCGCTGTGGTTTAAAAGTTGATGACTTAGTGTTTTCAGGCATTGCCTCTGCCGACTCAGTATTAACCAATGATGAGAAAGATTTAGGTGTATGTATCGTCGATATTGGTGGTGGAACGACCGATATTGCTGTATATACCAACGGCGCATTACGTCATTGTGCAGTTATTCCGGTAGCGGGTAACCAAGTTACCAGTGATATTGCCAAAATATTCAGAACACCGTTAACCCATGCCGAGCAAATTAAAGTGCAGTTTGCCAGCGCCAGAAGTTCAACGGTAAGCCGTGAAGATAGTATTGAAGTACCATCGGTGGGAGGGCGCCCATCACGGAGTATGTCACGACATACACTGGCTGAAGTGGTAGAGCCAAGATACCAAGAATTGTTTGAGCTTGTTCTCAAACAGTTACAAGATAGCGGTCTAGAAGATCAAATTGCAGCAGGGATTGTACTCACTGGAGGTACGTCTTCAATATCGGGTGCAGTAGACATTGCAGAGGCAACTTTTGGTATGCCTGTTCGTGTGGCATCACCGTTGCCTGTAAAAGGATTATACGAATACGTGGATCAACCTGTTTATTCTACAGGAATAGGGTTGCTTCATTATGGCGCAAGGCGAGTAATCGAACGTCAGTTCGAACGACCTGAGCGTCAAGGGGTTACCAGCTTTTTGAATCGGGTCAAAAGTTGGTTTAAAGGTGAATTTTAATAACGCAGACAAACGGAGATCAGACAATGTTTGAGATCATGGATACTCATTCAGACGAAGCGGTGATTAAAGTCATCGGCGTCGGTGGCGGTGGCGGAAATGCTGTCGAACACATGGTAAAGCACAGCATCGAAGGTGTTGAATTTATCGTCACAAATACAGATGCACAGGCACTACGTAAATCAGGTGCCGGTTCAACTATTCAACTTGGTCGCGACGTGACCAAAGGCCTAGGAGCAGGAGCAAATCCAGATGTAGGTCGCCAAGCCGCTGAAGAAGACCGCGAGAATATTCGCGCAGCAATTAAAGGATCAGACATGATCTTTATCGCTGCAGGTATGGGCGGTGGAACAGGTACTGGTGCAGCGCCTGTCGTGGCGGAAATTGCCCGTGAAGAAGGTATTCTGACCGTTGCTGTAGTCACAAAACCGTTTCCATTTGAAGGCAAAAAGCGTATGGCATATGCCGAGGTTGGTATTGCCGAGTTAGCCAAGCATGTGGATTCATTAATTACCATCCCCAACGAAAAGTTATTAAAAGTATTGGGTCGCGGCACTTCATTGCTTGATGCCTTTGCTGCAGCTAACAATGTATTATTGGGTGCTGTTCAAGGTATTGCTGAGCTAATTACTCGCCCAGGTTTAATTAACGTCGATTTCGCCGATGTGAAAACCGTTATGTCTGAAATGGGTAATGCCATGATGGGGACAGGTGTTGCTCGTGGTGACGACCGTGCTGAAGAAGCTGCAGAAGCGGCTGTTGCGAGTCCATTACTTGAAGATATCGACCTAGCCGGAGCTCGCGGTGTGTTAGTTAACATTACAGCTGGTATGGACATCACCATTGAAGAGCTTGAAACTGTGGGTAACCATGTTAAAGCGTACGCATCTGATAATGCAACCGTTGTTGTTGGTGCCGTGATCGATCCTGAAATGAGCGACGAGTTACGTGTGACCGTTGTTGCTACGGGTATAGGTGCAGAGAAAAAGCCAGACATCCAATTGGTGTCCAAACCTGTGGCACGCCCAGAACCCGTTGCCATTGAGCCTCGTCCTGAGCCAGTTGATGACGTTGTGCAACAAAGTTATGCTGTGCCAAAAGGGAATGCTGTACCACAGCCACAACCAACACCGCGTACCGATGCAGACTATCTTGATATTCCAGCATTTTTACGTAAACAGGCTGATTAATCTACGGATAAACCGCTATGTTTTTGTGTGACTAATGAACGATATAGTTCAGTGATGGTTTTTTGTAAGCGGGTTCACGGATCTGCACAATACAGTTTGGTGTTTTTTTTGTGAAAAGCCAAACTTATGGTAGCATGATGAACCAGTTATGCATGATAACCTTAGGTTTTTTTGCAACTATTTGTTTAATATTGATATTTACGGGTTACTGAATGATTTTTCAAAGAACTGTTCAAAAAATGGTGAAGAGCACTGGCGTTGGATTACATTCCGGCAATAAAGTGACTCTATGCATTATGCCCGCACCAGTAAATACAGGGATTGTACTCAAACGTACCGATCTTAGCCCAGTTGTGTCTATTCCAGCAAAGGCAGATTTAGTGCGCGAAACTACTATGTGTACCGCCCTAGTAAATGATGCTGGTATTAGAATATCAACCATTGAGCATTTGTTTGCGGCACTTGCTGGCTTAGGTATTGATAATGCCATTATCGAAGTTGATGCGCCAGAAATCCCGATTATGGATGGCAGTGCAAGTCCATTTGTGTTCTTACTGCAAAGTGCAGGTATTAAAGAACAGGCCGCGGCAAAAAAATACCTGAAAATTACCAAGCCTGTGCGAGTTGAAGATGGTGATAAATGGGCCGAGTTAAAACCTTTTAAAGGGTTTAGAGTTGATTTTAAAATTGACTTTGCTCACCCAGAGATTGCCCGTAGTCAACAGCACATGGTTATGGATTTTTCGACGTCAGCATTTGTGAAAGACATTAGTCGTGCCAGAACATTTGGTTTTATGCGGGATATTGAATACCTACGTGCGAATAATCTTGCACTGGGTGGCAGCATGGAAAATGCAGTTGTACTTGACGAGTATCGTGTATTAAACCCTGATGGTCTGCGTTATGAAGACGAATTCGTTAAGCATAAGATCCTCGATGCATTTGGGGACTTATATGTCGCTGGTCATGCAATTGTTGGTGAGTTTTCAGCTTACAAAACCGGTCATGCATTAAATAATCAACTTGTTCGAGCATTACTGGCTCAGCAAGATGCGTGGGAGTTAGTTAGCTTTGACAAAGAAGCTGATGTACCTGTCAGCTTTATGGTTCCAGGAGCGTTAACACACGCTTAACTGGTTAAGATTGCCTATTACGGCTGGCTAATGCAGCCAGCCGTTTTAGTTTTTCACCTAAAGAACCATCGACATGCTCAGCTAATGCTTCAATATGTTGTGCCGCAGTGGTACTGAGCACATTTTGATTAGCTTGAGGTTGAGCTTTTGCTAAGGCAAGCCCAGGATTAACTTTTACCTCAATGGCGGTAAGCATTGGGATAGTTTCAGTTTGAAGCTGTTTTAATAATTTCTGCTTTTGAAAGTTTATTCTCGCAGCCCATGCTGCTGACGTGGTTTCAATAACAAGAACACCCTGGCGGAGGTTAGCGACTTTTAGCTGCTCAGCCACAGGACCATTTAGCATCTGTTTTACATAATGATTCAGATTATTAAGTAGTTCTGCTTTCTCGGCCAGTTCAGGCAGTCTTCCAGACAAATGGACTAAGTTGCTGAGATCTTGAGGGGGCTTTTTCATATGATAATAAGATGGCTGAATTAGGCTATGAGTGTAACAGTTTTTATCCAAGGTCGAAATGGTGTAACGCGCTGGCAACCTAGTAAGCGTTGGTTACTCCTACCTATTATCCTAATGGCCACTGGCACAGGAATATATCAATATAGCACTGAGCGTTTTGCTAACCAACAAGCGAAAGTTGATGAAAATAAACAACTGCGCCAACAGCAAAAGCAACAAGTGATAGAACTCAAAGCGGCAACAGAAACCCAATTGGCAACTCTGGTTGCTCATGTCGCAAAAATGCAAGCCAAAATCACCCGACTTGAAGCTCTTGGGCAGCAAGTAGCGCAAAATAACCTCCTCGATGAGCAGTTCGACTTTTCTACAGAAGTCGGTATCGGTGGGTTAAGCGAAATCGGCAATGGTGTCGAATTAAGTCAGCTTATTGATGATATGAATAAGCTGGCATCTAGAATTGATAATAATAATGTTCAGCTATCACTACTTGAAACGGTAGCATCTAATCTCCATATAGATGAAGAGCGTTATATATCAGGGCGGCCAATCGATAAAGGTTGGTTATCTTCGCCCTATGGTTTACGAAATGACCCTTTTAATGGCCGCCGAACAATGCATAAAGGTATTGATTTTGCAGGTAAAGAGGGGGCAGATGTTATTGCGACCGCAGCAGGCGTAGTAACATGGTCAGGAAGCATGTTTGGATATGGCGAGCTAGTTGAAATAGATCATGGAAATGGTCTACACACTCGGTATGGACATAATAAATCTCTGTCAGTAAACGTAGGTGACGTCGTTGCCAAAGGCGATAAAATTGCCAGTATGGGAAGCACAGGCCGTTCAACTGGCCCCCATGTGCATTACGAAGTGCTGCGTGGTAAACAACAAATAGATCCACAGAAATACGTCTACCGCAAAGCAGGTTAATAATATTAACGGTTAATGCGCTCAAATGAGCCAAACCTACAACAGATAAGTGATGAAAATGTTAGGCAAACTACTGACAAAAGTATTCGGAAGTCGCAACGACCGCACCCTGAAAAGTCTTGGAAAAATAGTCATTCAAATTAATGCATTAGAAGCTGATTATGAAAAGCTTTCCGATGAAGATCTTAAAGCAAAAACTGCGGAGTTTCGTACACGCTTAGAAAATGGCGAAACACTCGATGATATCATGGCCGAAGCATTTGCTGTGGTGCGTGAAGCATCAAAGCGTGTGTTTGACATGCGCCCATTTGATGTCCAGCTTCTCGGCGGCATGGTACTTGATAGCAATCGTATTGCAGAAATGCGAACTGGTGAAGGTAAAACATTGACAGCAACACTACCTGCTTACCTTAATGGGATAACAGGTAAAGGTGTTCACATTATTACCGTCAATGATTATTTAGCAACACGAGATGCGGAAAATAACCGTCCGTTGTTTGAATTCTTAGGATTAAGTGTCGGAATTAATATTGCCGGTCTAGGCCAATTCGAAAAGAAACAAGCTTACGATGCAGATATCACCTACGGAACGAACAACGAGTTTGGTTTTGATTATCTACGTGACAACATGGCTTTTTCACCACAAGAACGCGTCCAACGTCCATTGCACTATGCTCTTATCGATGAAGTCGATTCAATTTTAATTGATGAAGCCCGTACTCCGTTGATTATTTCTGGTGCTGCTGAAGACAGTTCAGAGCTGTACGCTAAAATCAATTTATTAATCCCTAGCTTGATCCGTCAAGACAAAGAAGACACTGAAGATTATGTAGGTGAAGGTGATTATAGTATTGATGAAAAAGGTAAGCAGGTTCACCTAACAGAACGTGGACAAGAAAAGGTTGAATTGCTTCTTATTGAAAAAGGCATGTTAGCTGAAGGCGACTCACTGTATTCCGCTACTAATATCTCTTTATTGCACCACGTAAATGCTGCTTTACGTGCTCATACCTTATTCGAGAAAGATATTGACTACATCGTACAAGACGACGAAGTCATTATTGTCGACGAACATACAGGTCGTACTATGCCTGGCCGTCGCTGGTCTGAAGGCTTGCATCAAGCTGTTGAAGCTAAAGAAGGTGCAAAGATCCAGAATGAAAACCAGACTCTGGCTTCAATTACGTTCCAAAACTATTTCCGTCAATACGAAAAACTTGCCGGTATGACTGGTACAGCAGACACTGAAGCATTCGAATTCCAACATATTTATGGTTTGGATACCGTTGTAGTTCCTACTAACCGTCCGATGGTTCGTAACGATATGGCTGATTTAGTCTATCTGACGGCTCCAGAAAAATACGCCGCCATTATAAAAGACATAGAAGGTTGCCGTGAGCGTGGTCAGCCAGTACTTGTAGGTACAGTATCTATTGAGCAATCTGAAATATTAGCATCGTTATTGAAAAAAGCTAAAATCCCACATAACGTCTTGAATGCCAAGTTCCACGAGAGAGAGGCCGAGATTATTGCTCAGGCAGGCCGCATTGGCGCAGTAACCATTGCGACCAACATGGCAGGTCGTGGTACCGATATCGTATTGGGTGGCAATTGGAAAGTTGAAGTTGAAGCTCTGGCAAATCCAACTGCTGAGCAAATCGCTAAAATTCGTGCAGATTGGCAAATTCAACATGATAAAGTCCTAGAAGCCGGTGGCTTACATATTTTAGGCACAGAACGTCATGAATCACGTCGTATCGATAATCAGTTACGTGGGCGTGCTGGTCGTCAAGGGGATGCGGGGTCTTCACGTTTTTATCTATCAATGGAAGATAGCTTGATGCGTATCTTCGCGTCAGACCGTGTGTCAAGCATGATGAAAAAGCTAGGCATGGAACATGGTGAGGCTATCGAACACCCTTGGGTGTCACGTGCAATTGAAAATGCTCAACGTAAAGTTGAAGCGCGTAACTTTGATATCCGTAAGCAATTACTCGAATACGATGATGTTGCTAACGATCAACGCCAAGTTGTTTATGCACAGCGTAATGAGTTAATGGATGCTGAAAGTATTCAAGACACTATTCAGAATATCGAGCAAGACGTCATAAGCGGTATTGTCGACCAATATATTCCGCCACAATCTCTTGAAGAACTCTGGGATATTCCGGGGCTTGAACAGCGATTGGGTAATGAGTTTGGCTTAAACTTAACTATTCAAGAATGGTTAGATAAAGATGATAATTTGCATGAAGAGACTTTACGTGAGCGAATTGTCACGTCATGGAGTGAAGCATACAAAGCTAAAGAAGAAATGGTTGGTGCTCAAGTCTTACGCCAATTCGAGAAAGCTGTAATGTTGCAAACACTCGATGGACTCTGGAAAGAGCATTTAGCGGCAATGGATCATTTACGTCAAGGCATTCACTTACGTGGCTATGCGCAAAAAAATCCAAAGCAAGAATACAAACGTGAATCATTCGAACTATTTCAGCAAATGCTCGAATCATTAAAGAATGATGTCATCAGTGTATTGTCTAAAGTGCAAGTGCAAGCACAATCAGATGTTGATGAAATGGAACAGCGTCGACGTGAGGAAGAAGCAAAGATCCAGCATGCTTACCAACACGGCATCGCAGAATCATTAACTGATTCTAGCGAGAAAGTACCAGAAGCACCACGTACAGTCATTCGTGAAGGTGAAAAAATTGGCCGTAATGATCCTTGTCCATGTGGTTCAGGTCAAAAATACAAACAATGTCATGGAAAATTAAGTTAACTAATTATTCCTTGATCAAAAAGGCAGCGTTTATACGCTGCCTTTTTGATTTCTAATATTGCAAAAAACCAAATAGAACAGGTTTGTTGTGGATAAGTATGGGGGTAAATGGTGTGTATCATGTAGTTAAGTGGTTAAATGATAAAAAGAGCATATTTTTATCTAAAATCACTTGCACTAAATCTTGAGCTGCCTATAATGCGCATCCACTGACACGGCATACAGCGAAAGCGAAAACCGGTTAGTGTTATTAACAGTCACTTAAGTGGTGTTGATAACGGGCAAAAAGAAGTTTGAAAAAACACTTGACGCCATAAAGGGAATGCGTAGAATACGCAGCCCTGACCAACTGAAACGGTCAACGCTCTTTAACAATTTATCAAGTAATCTGTGTGGACATTCACAGGTATTGAGTTATTCGAAATTGTCTTCTGTTCTTCGGAATGTAGGCAATCAAAAATTTAACTCGATGATGAGAATGTTCATAGTAATATGACACTACAGCAATGTAG